>DRJN01000270.1 GCA_011052165.1 Gammaproteobacteria bacterium | reverse complement strand
GTTTAATTCAAATTAACCCGTGACATATCAATCGTTGCAACAGTATTTGCATGTATTTTATCCCCTCACCCCCACCCTCTCCCAGAGGGAGAGGGTGCTATGATGCAAATACTGTTGCAACGATTGATAATAAAAAAGCCATCATTTCTGACGGCTTTTTCAGGTTCCGGTTTCTATTGAAAATCAATAAAAACGTTGGGAGCCCTTCTCTTCGTGCGCAATGCTATTAACCTTGATAGCCAGCTCGGCAAACTCTTCACGGTAGTTGTGCAGGGGATGACCCTCTGCCGCAGTATAGTATTCATCCATACTAAGGCCATTCTCATGTTCATAGGCGATAAATTTTTTCTGCAGTTCCAGCATTTTGGCAATCAATTCTGCTTTTTCACTCATGTTATTACCCCTGATATATTAGTAAGGTATATTAAAAAAACCGGGTGGACTCTCTACTTTCATGGCATGAAATGTACCAGTCAACACCCGCTCTATCTATATCCACTTTGGTCTATGTGATCTATAAGATCTAGTATCCACCTTTGCGGCGGCTTTCGGGTAACCCTGCAATCAAGCCGGCCTGTTTGCTCGGTTTGCCCGGGAACAGATCATAGAGCTCCTTGGATGACACTTTGCGGCCCCATTTTTCAGACATCGCCTTGTTCATATTACGATCATTGGGCTGATTAGCATTGTTGTTAATATATTCATCACGTAGATAATTCAGTACATCCCAATGCTGCTCAGTCAGCTCAAGACCCTCTTTTTCGGCCAACGCCCTGGCGACATTTTCATCCCAGGCATTGTGATCAAGCAGATAACCGGTTTCAGTGGTTTCAACAGTAACTTCAAGTCCCATATTTTTCTCCTTTCATATCAAATAATTAATAAAAACCCAGGGCCGATCCCAAACCGGCCTGAAAACTAAAAAAACAGATTCTCTCCAAAGCCTTACCCACCCAGACTTACCGGACTGATACCCTTTTGTGGTAAAAACAGACCACAGCCAAGATGCCGGTGTGACCCCAACCCCCTTTGCTGCAAGCGCACAGACTCTTCCGGTTCCAGATCCGCCAGCATCAAACTGCGGGTATGCAATACTCCGTCGGGCGTCATTATCTGTCTTTGGATGCCGGCCAGCATTTTTCGTATCCCGATATCCATAGCCTGTATTTTCTCTGCGGCCTGTTCAAGGAAGAGCGATTCATCCATGTCTTCATCACTGATCACAAAGCGGGCAAAAACGGTGGGCATATCACTCAGCAAACGAGTTTCCATCTTGCCCAGCGCCAGGGAATAACCGGCAATATCCAGGCTCTGACCAACCAGGCCCTGCATCTCGCCCATGCGTGTTTTGGGCATGCGCAGGATCAGCTTTTGGCGATGTGAGATATACATCAGCTCACCTGAATCGCCTTCCGGACGCTGCCAGCCATTTCCTGATTCCGCGCCGTATATTGCCTGAATACCGGCCAGATCTTCTTCATCCAGCCAGGGCAATGCCTGCTGCAGAGCCTGGTACAAAGCGTACATATGTTCATAGGGCAAACACTTGCATTTGATCGAAAAAACAAAGTCCATTACGTCATCAGAAATAACGTAGCGGGTCTGGCTGTCTTTCTCTTCGGTCCAGAAATTTTGCTTCATTGTCTGTATTTCATCTCCATTTTGTATTCAACTCCGCACACTGGTAAAAATAGCTTCAAGCCGTTCTTCCCAGTTATCCGGAGTATCCGGATAAGGTGGTTTGACGTCCATGCTAAAAAAGCGTTCACCCTGTTGGGCTTTTTTCTCAATCGCCATGACCAGGCCTTCGAAGTTTTCCAGATCATGGCGCTGCATCATTAATTCACTTAACCAGAGCATGTATATTATCCATATTTGTCGTTGAATGTTGACTAAAGTTATGTATGGCTTTATTAAAATAATTTAGGTTTCCTGAATGCGATCAAAATAACGGGCCCGATAGAGCAGTCGTGGTTCACCGTCATCTTCAAATGCACTACGACTATGCAACACATTATTACATAGCAATCCCTGTGCGGACTCCAGCCTGTGACGGAAAATATATTCAGACCCGCTGTTCAAAAATACCGTCAGGCAGTCTCTTGCCGCTCGGGTTGCCTCATCGTCCCGCCACTCAATGCTGCGTGTACGTGCGCTATAGCGCATATGCAAATGGCCGTCCCCGGTAACAGAAAAAACCGGTCCCGGCTGGGCATGGCGGATAAGCTTGCCTTGCGCCTCATTGGCCGGGATCGTCATGGCCTGGGGATGCATGAGTGCATATATATAGGCAGAATTATGTTCTCTCAAGTGGATATAAGCAATTTCCGGATCCAGGAGTGCATTAGCACCCCCTTTTGCGGCAGGGCTAACGCAGTGCAATAACATCCCCCTAATCTGCCGATCTTGCGCGTTGTAATAACCATCAGTATGCCAGCTTATCCGACGATTCGAATAAGGTATATAAGCATGATTCTGGACAGCGGGGATAACCTTAAGCGAAGTGATGCTGTCATTGTCCGCACAAAGATTGCCGTCAAGACGACACAAACCCAGTTGCTCGCCCAATTTTTTTAACGGTGTTTTGTCAGCAGGATCACCAACAGGCTTTTTAAACTGGTAAATAAGCATATTGCTTTTCCGGCAACGTTCAACCAGGGTCTTTTTTTCCAACCCGGTAAGTTCAAAAGGGTTTTCAATCTCCACCAACAAATCAGCCGCGTTTACCGGGTAAGCGGACAGTTTCTCATCCCGCCAGTATTGATAGGCATCTTCATCCTCCAGACTGAAGCGTCTGGCTCTGGACATGCAGTCTGCTTTCGAGATAGACGTTATTATTTGCATTTATCGGATTCCTGAGTAAGATATGCGCACGAAGCGCAGGGTAAATAAAAATATAGAATTATATTTTACTTGACGTTCAGCGATCGGGACTAAAGCATTGCCAATCTGCAAGCTGGATATTCAGCTTGTTATATGACCATAAAATATCAATATTAACAGTTACTTATATTATTTAAGGATAAGAATTGAAAGAAGTTGGCAGTATAGATGCGAACATACCGGTGATGCACCATACCCACTTTGGGATAAGATGCGAGGAACAATTCACCCCATCAGTGAGGTTTCAGTCTGCAGGTTTGCATCATAAACTTGCAGGCAACTAGAGCAGATATCCAAAGATCCTACAAATTGTGAGATTTATTCCAAGAGAAGATTTGTCTTAACCACTTTGAAAACAGGTTACCCCCGTATTTAAGGAGAACACCATGGCGAAAAAGATCTATGAAACCCCGATGCTGGACGAGTTGGAAAACGGCCCCTGGCCGAGCTTTATCTCAGGTTTCAAGCGCATGCGCGATCAGCACCCTGATCAACGCATTAGTGCAATGTCCAATTCATTGCTTGGCCAGCTTGAACACTCTTACGAAACCCGCAAAGGTTACTGGAAAGGCGGTACGGTTTCTGTGTTCAGTTACGGCGGCGGCATCATCCCGCGCTTCTCAGAAGTGGGTAAGACCTTTTCTGAATCAAAAGAATTCCATACCATACGCATCCAGCCCCCTGCCGGTAACCATTATACCACTGAGATGTTGAATCAACTGGCGGACAGTTGGGAAAAATACGGTTCAGGCTATACCACTTACCATGGCCAATCCGGCGACATCATGTTTATCGGGATTGATACCGAAAACATACAGAACTTCTTTGATGAAGTGAATGAATACGGCTGGGATCTGGGCGGCGCCGGCCCTGCTGTGCGTACCAGTATGTCCTGCGTCGGTGCGGCACGCTGTGAAAACTCCTGTACAAATGAGCACGCGCTTCATCGGCGTCTGGTAAACGAATTTACAGATGACATACATCGTCCCGCTCTGCCCTATAAGTTTAAATTCAAAGTCTCCGGCTGTCCCAATGACTGCGTTAACTCCATCGAACGTTCCGACTTTTCCGTGATTGGTACCTGGCGCGATGACATGAAGATTGACCAGAGCGAAGTCAAAGCCTTCATCGAAGCCAAGGGTCGCGATTATGTGCTGGATAACGTTACCAGCCGTTGCCCGACCAACTGCATGAAGCTGAACGACGATGACACCCTGACGGTTGATAATCATGAATGTGTGCGCTGCATGCATTGCCTGAATGTCATGAACAAGGCGCTCTCTCCTGGTGATGACAAGGGTGTAACGATACTGATTGGGGGCAAACGAACCCT
>DRJN01000269.1 GCA_011052165.1 Gammaproteobacteria bacterium | reverse complement strand
TTGCATAAGTATTTGCATGTATTTTATCCCCTCACCCCAACCCTCTCCCGGAGGGAGAGGGGGCTATGGTGCAAATACTTATGCAACGATTAATAGCTGTTCCAAATACCCGATCACAGTGTATGTTTTACGCTCGTGGTGAACCCTTCGACAAGGCTCTCCTGAGCAAAGCCGAAGGACTCCCTTCGACAAGCTCAGGACGAACGGTGATTTAATCAGATGCACCTTTAATAAAGGGGACTGGTATTTGAAACGCCTATTTAGTCCCTGGTCCCTCTATAGTCTCTTGATAGACAGGCAAACGTTTGCACACGTCCAGTACCTGCACCTTGACCCGGTCGATGACAGCCTGCTCACCTCTTGAGTCGATCACATCACACATCCAGTTGGCCAGATCGCGGCACTCTGCATTCTTGAATCCACGGGTGGTGGCTGCCGGTGTACCGATGCGAATACCGCTGGTAACAAAAGGCGACTGGGGATCGTTAGGCACGGCATTCTTGTTAATCGTAATGTTGGCCGCGCCCAGCCAGGCATCGACATCCTTGCCGGTCAGTTCCTGCTGGATGAAACTGACCAGAAATAAATGGTTGTCGGTGCCGCCGGAGATGACTTCAAAACCTCGTTCGATGAAAATCTCGGCCATCACTCGGGCATTCGCCACAACCTGTTGCTGGTATTGTTTGAATTCCGGTTGCAGGGCTTCTTTAAAGGCCACCGCTTTACCGGCGATCACATGCATCAGCGGGCCACCCTGGGTACCGGGAAAAACCAGTGAATTGAGCTTTTTCTCAATCTCCGGATTCGCTTTGGCCAGAATAATGCCACCGCGGGGACCGCGCAGGGTTTTATGGGTAGTCGAGGTAGTCACATCGGCAATTTGTACCGGGCTGGGGTAAACATCGGCAGCGATCAAACCGGCCACATGCGCCATATCGACAAACAGATAAGCGCCAACCTTGTCGGCAATATCACGAAAACGTGGCCAGTCCACTACCCGTGAGTAGGCGCTGAAACCTGCGACGATCATTTTTGGCTTGTGTTTCAGCGCCAGCGCTTCAACCTGGGCATAATCAATCTCACCGGTTTCTTCATCAAGGCCATACTGAAAAGCCTTAAAAATTTTGCCGGAAAAATTAACTTTAGCACCGTGGGTCAAATGCCCCCCATGAGCAAGACTCATTCCAAGTATAGTGTCCCCCGGCTGTAACAATGCCAGATAGACCGCCGCGTTGGCCTGGGAACCTGAATGAGGCTGAACATTGGCATAATCAGCTGAAAACAGTTCTTTTACCCGATCGATGGCCAGTTGTTCGGCAATATCAACATATTCGCAACCACCGTAATACCGTTTGCCTGGGTAACCTTCGGCATATTTGTTGGTCATCACCGAACCCTGCGCTTCCATTACCCGGGGACTGGTGTAATTCTCAGAAGCAATCAGCTCAATATGCTCCTCCTGGCGGCGTTTTTCATTTTCCATCGCCCGCCAGAGTTCATCATCGAATCCGGCAATTTTCATATCAGTACCAAACATAGTGCCCTCAAAATAACGTCATTAATTATCAACAAGATGTGGTTTTAAGCCCCAGGTCGCCACAAGCATCATTAAAGGTAGCGAAGCTTACCTGATCCAGAGCAGAATTTCATTTCCGGGAAGGTTATTTATGAGGAGGAGATCAAGCGTTAACGGGGAAAAGGGAATAAAAAAGCCCTCTTCCAAACAGACCGAAAGAGGGCGTTTTGGTACATGGAGGAGGTACCAGTAAAACCAGTATTATTATGCTCTAATTTATAAAGAAAACAACCTCCTCACATTTTTTTAGCTGCTACTACCCCCCGCCACGGCTTCCAGGGTAGCCTGAATAGCGCCCGGAGCGCACATAATGGAAGCAAAGCTGTTGCTGCCCATCATTGACAGATCAGGGAAGCTGATAGCAATTCTGAACTCGGCAGGCAGGGCATAGGCTATGCCACCCTTGACAACGATCTCATAAGGAAGATGCCCCGTGGAGCGGATCTTTTTGAAATCAATGCGGCTCATGATGTACTTGTCACCGGCACACTCTTCATCCTTCGTACCCTTCATGGCAACACCAAAGACCGTCGCTTTCCCTCCAGGAAGATCAATGCGGTAAACTTCAGAAGTACCACTCTTGCCCGCTTTCAGGTTAGCCTCTACCGTTTTTACCGCCTTGGCCTGGCTATCGAAATCGGCCAGTTCCAGACGATCCGTAAAGTAAGGCATCAGCCATTTGTACTGATAGTCTTCCAGATCCTTGGCGCTCAAGCCTGAGGCAGGACCATATTCACCCTTGTTACCCAGCGTGGAGGCAAGCTTGGCATTGACATCGCTGAGGTTGCTGTCCATGCGGTAGGCCGCACCGTAATATTCCGGATTGGTATAGGCAACCTGGATGCCACCATCCTTGCCCTTGGTGAGAGTGACGCGAGCCGACACACCAAAAGCGCCGAAGTCTGTTTTGGCGGCGGCTGATTTTAGCTCATTATCGGTAATCGCAATAATGGTAGCGGAAGGATAAGGTGAATATTCACCGGCAATTGTGAAACCGGCAGCCGTCAGTTTTTCCTTCACGGCGGATACTGCTGACGCCATATCAGACCCTTCAGAATTGGCTAGAATAAACGGTTTCAGATTTCCATCGGCATACGCGGTTCCAGTCACGGCGGTAGCGATGACGATGGCACTCAAGATAGTACGGATTTTGTTCATGACTAACTCCCAAGATATATATCTTATCGTTTTTAGAATAATTAAGAGAGTCATTGACGATGTTTTGTCAATGACTCTCGCTCCTTTGGTTACAACATCAGGACTTGCGTCCGGTTCCTTCGATATTGTTTGTTTCTAGTTATAATCCAGCTTGGCATATGACGCCAGCTTTTTTT
>DRJN01000268.1 GCA_011052165.1 Gammaproteobacteria bacterium | reverse complement strand
TCTGCCTCTGAATCAGTCTCCTGCTGTACCCTTTGTTTTTCAAGCTGCTCTTGAAACGAGTTAGCGACTACAGGCCAGAGACTGGCGAGTAAGGTATTTCTGCCTGGCTGACGTAAATCGTTGTGACTATCCGTCTCGGTATGGGCAAACAAATGCAGTTGCTGTTTTGCCCGTGTCACGGCCACATAGAGCAGGCGTGCATTCTCAAAGTATTTTTTATCTGTTTCCAGCGCCTGAATATAGTCAGCCGTTTTGTTGTGCTCGCCCTGGGCTGATGTGATCGGCCCAAACAACAGATCCGTATCGCCGTATACACCCGGCTGTTCCAGCCAGTAAAGCAAATGTGTACTGTCCGCTTTAGGTGCTTTTCCCAGACCGGGAATGATTACCGTATCAAACTCCAGTCCCTTGGCCTTGTGAATCGTCATCAACTGCAAGCGACCGTCTGCACCGGTATCCGGTTTTGCATACAGTCTTTCTACCCGTTCCTGCAATTCAGATATGACTTCTGCCTCGACACGGCTATCCAGCTCTTCAAGCAGAAAAAAGAATTCCTCCGCATCCACCCGCTCAGTATCCTTCAGCAGGCAGGCGGGGCCGCCCAGAGCCAGCCAGGTATGTTCTACCCAGCAGCGTAGATTCTGCCGTGCCCGGTTCTGCACGGCCTGCTCCAGAATAGGGTGTACGCGCTGAATGCGTTGTTGTCCGTCTTCCGTCAGCGCAGTCAATCGAGCATCATCATGCAATAGATCCAGGAGCGTTCGCGCTTTCTCGTTTACGCACAAGCGGTGCAGATCTAACAGACTTAAGCCACAGAAGGGGGCGCGTAATATCGACAGCCAGGCAATCCGATCTGCCGGATGCCACAAGGCCCGGGTCAGGGCCAGAAGATCCTGCACCACGGGACGATCGACCAGTGCCTCGATATCTACCGCCTGAAAGCGAATCCCCTGCTCCCGAAGCTGTTGGCTGATCGCTAGCAGATGACTGCGGTTGCGCACCAGAACAGCCATATTCTGCTCTGCCGGGGTAGTGCGAATGATAGCCATGATCTTTTTCGCCTCTGCCCGATCATCGCGGCCAATACACGTATGTAGGTTGACAGCCTGTTCAGATGTTGCTGCTTTTGCTGCAACCGAAGCGGTATAGCTGACTGCGCCGCTAACCGGATCATTCTGCGCCGGTAAAATATCCGGAAACTGTTCATTCGCCCAGTCGATGATGTTTTTGCAGGATCTGAAATTTACCTGTAGTTGCAGAAAGTCCAGTTTTTTATGCGCCAGTCCTGACTGACAGGTTTCCAGAAACAGGCCGACTTCAGCTTCACGAAAACGGTAAATAGATTGCATGGGATCGCCTACCAGAAAAAGACTACGCCCATCGTTTTCCTCCCAACCCGCGATCAAATTTTTGATCAATGCATACTGATTGATCGAGGTATCCTGAAACTCGTCCACCAACAAATGCTGAATCTGGTAATCCAGCTTCAGGGCCAGATCGCTTGGCGCATCCCCCTGCCCCAACGCCTGGATTGCCCGTAGTGAAATTTCCGTGAAGTCCACTTCGCCCTGTTCCTGAAATATCAGGCGCAGATGCGCGACTGAATAGGGCAGCAATGCAAACAGGGCGTTAAGAATTTCCCATTCATGATCGTTATAATGGGTTGCCGGTAGATTTTCCAGGCTCGCCAGTCGCTTACGAAAATCTTCATTTTCGGACAGGGCCTGTAATAAGTCCTGCATGCGTTCCTTCATTTCGGCCAACTGTGCTTTTTCTTCTTTATTCCGGCTACTGCTCGGCGCAGGGAAGCCCTGGGAAACGGTGATGCGTTTGCGCCAGCTTCCTTCTCTGGTCTGCAACAGTTCAGCAATAGCCTGCCATTGTGTTAGCGTCTCAAGTCGGGCTTGCGGCAGAACTTCAATATCCCGGCAGCTCGCAATAAGCGCATCACCGGCACAATGACCGGCTGCAAAGCGCAGCAGGATTAACAGCTCATCAGCCTGTTCCAGCGATAGAATTTGGGACAGGCTCTGGACCAGACGCAACAGCGCGTCCACCACTATATTTTGCAAAGCCTGTTCGATATTACCGCGTTCGAGGCGGGGATCGTCCGGATTCGCCACATGCCGCAACCATTGATCGCGGCGCGCCAGCATATCGGCGAGCAGCTCACGCAAATTATCCAGACGATTGTCCAGATGGTCCAGTAAAACGGCGATATGCTGCGCACTCTCAGCCTTGTTTTCGAGTTGAGCGAGGGTGGATTCAGCCGCTTGTAGATAGAGTCGGCGACTCTCTTCAACCACACTGGGTGCGGCGCCAAAACTGGAGAGCAAGGGCATTTGCGCAGCAAGCTTGCTACAGAACGAATCAAAGGTCTGAATCCGCAGGCACCCCGGATTATCCAGCAACGACCAGCCCTGCGCCTGATCCTGCTGCAGCGCTTTGTGAGCCAAACGCCAGGTGACTTTTTCATAGTCTGCATCCGGCTCAGGAAAATCCCGCGCCTGCTGCAATGCGCGCAGAATACGCGCCTGCATTTCACTGGCGGCCTTGCGGGTAAAGGTAATGGCCACGATGGACTCTGGCCGTTGCACGCAACTCAAAAGTTTCAGATAGCGCTGGATCAAAAGGCCGGTTTTACCCGAACCGGCCGGTGCCTGGACGATAAATGAATGGCGCGGATCCAGCGCCTGTTCACGCACCGCCTGATCGACGGGAGGCGAATAGGCACTCATGATCCGGTTTCCCCGGTTTTTTCCTGATTCTGATCCTGACGTTGTTCATGGATTCGGCAGAGGCTGCTCAACTCACAGTAGCGGCAGGTTTCGCCGGGCTTTAAGGGATCGACATCGGCCAGGCCGGTTCTAAAATCCGCACCTAGTTTTTCGACCGTGGTTTTCCAGTTCGCCAGCACGGCTGTCCAGGATGCCATCTCCCGAGTCTGCTTCATACCCTCATAGCCCTTTACTTTGGGGACCAGGTCAGACTCTTCGCAAATCCCCTTGAAGCTCAGTTCTTTAGCGTGCAACTGGGCAAACAGAATCCCCGCCAGCGATCCCTGTATCACACTGGCATACAGTGGCAACTGGGGTTCTTCCGGGCGCGCGCCAAACCACTGACTGGCCGCTACCTGCCCGGTTTTGTAATCGATCACCAGAAGACGCCCATCTTCCAGCTTATCCAGCCGATCCAGTTTCAGTCGAATCGGCACGCCGCTGATCTGTGTTTCCAGTAATTGTTCGGTTTCCAGCACCTGGAAAGGTGTACGTTGTTTTTCAATCTCCAACCAGTTCAGGGCATAGCGTTGCAGCCGTTGCTTCTCCAGCTTCAGATATTCACCTGAAAATTGTTGCGGCAATGCTTGCTGCGTTTCCCGAATGGCAAGACGCGACATATCTTCAACCAGTTGATGCAGAGCATTATCATTTAATTTTAACAGGCAGGCCTGTGTTTCAAGCGTATCCCAGACAAGTTCCAGCACCCGATGGAGCAGCGTTCCGCGCGACATCGGATCCAGACCAATATCCACCGTTGCAAAGGGACGTGCTGCCAGCCGCAGCTCGGCAAAGGCCCTGAACGGACAGTTAGATTGCAGACGAATGATGCTGCTGCCACCGCCTGTCTTTTCATGCAGGAGTTCTATCGTTGGCGCAACGTCTTCGGTCAACAATTCCCGTTGCTGCTGAGTATGAATAAGATCCCGCCAGCTCGGTTCCTGCCAAAGCGCCAGGGCAGACGGCGCCTGCCGAGGTAATTTATTAAACAGTGAACTGGGACGCAAAGATTCGGCTCCCACTCCGCTCGCCGGGTAACTGAGCACGATGGTCCCGGCGCTGGCCAGCAGACGCCGGGTCAGTTTACGCGCTACCGCCAGCTCGCGTGTCGCCGTCGCATGCGGCATCTCATGCTGACGTTGCAGCGCCAGGGAAATAAAAGGATTTGGGCCTGTGGTTGCCGGCCAGACATTATCACTCATCCCCATCAACCACAGGGCATCGAACTGTAGACCACTGGCCTCGTATAAACCCAATACCTGCACCCCGGCGTCAGGCGATTCCGGCTGGAAGGTTTGCTCATTCGTCAACTGGCGCAAATGCCCCAGCGCCTGTTGCGCGCTCATCGCTCCACTGCTCAGTTGCCCGCCAATGAGATCAAGCCGGGCAAAGGCAGTCAGCAGTTCCTGCCAGGCTCTGTGAGTCTGATATTCTTCACTGCAGAGGCTGCGCCCGATCGACCAGCCAGCCGTATTTAGATAACGGGAAAACCGTTCTACCCAGTGTCTGGGCAGATCCCGAGCGGGTAACGAATCAATAACAGGGCTTAGCGCACGAAGATGCTTGGCCAGTACCGGGCAGTGCCAGGGCTGGGTGTCCTGCGCCGCAAAAAAGATCAGCGTCTTAAGGGATACCTGTGGCTCAGCGGTTTCCCGCAGACGCCGGTCCAGCAGCGCACGCTGCTGGTATTCGCTTTCCCAGCCCGCTATAAAAGGCGACAGCAACAAGGCGCTGGCAGTGTTCAGATCAACCCGTTGCCTGCTCAGGGCCAGTACATGAAAGGCCGCCTGTATCAGTGGATACTGGCTTAATGGCTGCCCCAGAGAAATATTAAACAGGGGCGCGGAGATGTTTGACGGTGTGAATGGCGCGCTCGAGAGTATGGATGACAATTCCCGAATGATAACCCCGCGCCGCTGTTCCAGATTGGGCACGACAACAGCAATCAATGCCTCGGGGGTTTTCGTGAGATGCTGCCGGAGCCAGCGCGCCATAGTGTTAATCTCATCGCGCTCGTCAGCGCATTCGACGAGTACACAGTCAGCCTCCCGGTCTTCAGGCACTATCCAGCGAATTTCGCAGCCTGACTCATGCAGGGTTGCAAACAAATACTGTTGCTGGGGAGTAAGTTCATCAAAGCCGGCCAGTAGAATGGTTTGCCCGGTAAAGGGATTTTCATGGGCAAATGCCTTCGCCAGTTGTTTCGGAATCTGAGCCGAAGAAAGCCAGCGGTTGGCTTTACAACAAGCCCGAAATTGCGTAGACCAGTTGAGGAAGGCGCGAGCATCTTCATTCAGCTCAGGGACATCGGCTGAATTTTCAAGCCGCCAGGCATGCAATAATTGCCAGGCCTGCTGCACCTGGCGAGCGGTGGCATGAGGGCGTAACAGGGCTTCGCCTTCGGAAGAATGACGAATGATATCTTCCCATAACAGCGCTTCCTGCTGCGCATTCAAGACTATTTCCGCTTCAATCGCCCCGTTGATCAGCAAGGTTTCCCGCGCCTGATCCAGCCAGTTTTGCAATGGCATAATGACAGGCGTGAGCCAGACAGTCTGCTCACGGGCGGCCGTATGGCGGGCAAAGTTTTGACTGATAAAACGGGAAAGGCGAAGGTTGCCCGTCAGTAGACAGGCACCCTGCTGAAGACCTTTAAAAAGTTCAGTCTGTGTAATGACCTGCGGTTCAAGCACCTGCCCTGCACCCTGTCTGGAGTCGAAATCAGGTGCAGTATACTACTATCCAGGCCAATATCCGGTTCCAATTCCCGTGCCCAGATCGGCTTCGATGAGCCGTTGTCTGACTTCGAGGAGTTTCTCGATGAGTGCCGGTTCCTGTTTTTCATAGGCTTTAGCATCCGGAATGCGTTTCACCACCACACCCAGCAATTCAGTAATGGCATTGCCGATCGAGTTCTGACTGATGGTCACGATCAGCTTGCCTTCATCATTACGATAGATCAGTTGCTTAAAAGCTGCCTGCCAGCGAATCGAGTTGGCATACCTGGCATCGGTAATACAGATATCCCTGACCTTCTTGGCGATCTTGAGGAAATCATTGTTGAACAAGAGAGTGTGTTCAATCTGTTTGGGGAAATACGCGTCTTTCGGAATCGGCGCATTACGGGTCGAAACCTGGGAGAAAAAGGTGCGATAGAAATCGATAAAGCCTTTCAGGATCTCATCATACTCACGCCAAAAACAAATATCCTTCAGAGCCTCTGCGCCGCCCTGAATTTCCCAGCTTGGCAGACCCTGTGGATAACCGGTCAGGG
>DRJN01000267.1 GCA_011052165.1 Gammaproteobacteria bacterium | reverse complement strand
CGCCTCAAAAAAACTATTCTCTTCTCTGCACGACGGAACGGCAGAGCCTTTTCGAGTCTCACCGCCAGAGGCGGTGGTTTACCCAAATTGAATTAGAGAAATAAATTTTATGCTTAATTTACATGAGGTTAGAATACTTTCGATACGGGTTCGATTCCCGCCGCCCCTAAGACGGCTTTTTTAATGCCTTAAATCAATCGGTTACCCTTCTTTTCAGTCTATTGCAGGCTAATGAAATTCATTGACAGCTAGGAGGCAACTGGGGGCAACATTAGGGGCAGCAGCACGAGCATCATAAGGAGTTGCCCCCATGCCTTTATCAGATACCGCAATCCGAAACACCAAACCCGGGGACCCTGCGGGTACAAACCGTATGGGTTTACCCTGTCATACAAAGCCTACAAAACTTTCAGCAAATGCCTACAGACACGCCGGGTGTATTTTTATAGGGTAGCAAGCACAGGGATGTGGGAAGTTTGACAGGGATGTCTCCATTGCTGGGAAACCGCTGGTGTTATCCGGCGGTTTTTTATTTTGTTCACCGGCCAAACCCAGGCCGTTATTGACACGTCCAGTCGTTTAGATCCGAGCGAAGCGGATTGTCGGCAATAGCTCGCTGCGGTGACATTGTCGATCGCACCAAACCCAGTATAATTTGACAACCGGTTCGCTGTGTTTGCTGCGATAAGCCTGTTTTTCTTTAGCGCTCAGTGATTTCTTGCATATCGTTTTTTTGTGACCGTAGAGTGCGCCGATCAGGGCCAGCCATCTTCAATGGTGATTTATATCAGGGAATAATCGAGTGCTTCAGAACCGTGCGGATAGTACAAAAAATGCTGCTTATTCTTAATCGACCCGTATATAGGTAGACAGGAGCCAGAATAACATTCTTATATTCAGCAGCTTATGGTAAATATTGGCGGAGAAGGAGGGATTCGAACCCTCGATACGGGTTAGCGTATACACACTTTCCAGGCGTGCTCCTTCAGCCTCTCGGACACTTCTCCAAACTTTTAAACTTGCAGCTTCGTTCTCATCGCCTTATCAGGCGATACACACTTTCCCCGCTCGTGTTACTCGCGGG
Organism: Gammaproteobacteria bacterium; assembly: GCA_011052165.1. Classification (GTDB taxonomy): domain Bacteria; phylum Pseudomonadota; class Gammaproteobacteria; order UBA6429; family Thiohalophilaceae; genus JAADGZ01. The sequence goes on along the minus strand of DRJN01000267.1, from coordinate 5,437 downwards.
ACTTGCACTTCCAGTGCGTCGCCAGGCGTGCTCCTTCAGCCTCTCAGACACTTCTTCAATAAAACAGTACGAGTAACGAAAATCTGAGGTTTAGCCTCGTTACTCGCCACTGAAATCGAGGCGCAAGGTTAAACTATCTGGTTTGCTGACGCAAACCGGATGTGCTGTTTTCGGTTACTTGAAACCGTGCTCGGGGGCGGGAAATTTGCCGGTTTTTACTGCTTCGACATAGGCGCGTACCGCTTCGGTGATGCCTTTTCCGGCGGGCATCTCGCCCAGGAAATCTTTTGAAAACCGGGGCCGTTTGCCGGGAGTCAGTCCCAGCAGGTCGTAGAGTACCAGCACCTGACCATCGCAGTCTGGTCCAGCGCCGATACCAATGGTGGGAATCGTTACCGCTTCGCTGATGCGTTTGCCCAGTGCTGAAGGGATACATTCCAGCACCATCATGCTGGCTCCCGCCTCCTCCAGAGCGCGTGCATCGGCTACCATTTTATCCGCTGCCGCTTGCTCCCGTCCCTGCACCCGGTAGCCACCCAGTTCCTCAATCGACTGAGGCAACAGGCCCAGATGTCCGCAAACGGGGATCCCCCCGGCAACGATCGCCCGGATGGCGTCAAGCACCGCGCCCGCACCTTCGAGCTTGACCATATCGGCCCCGCCTTCTTTCACCAGGCGCTGAGCGTTGGCGCGTGCCATATCAACCGTGGTGTAGGAATGATAGGGCATGTCCACCACCAGCAGGGCGCTCTCGCGCGCGCACGCTACCAAACGGCAATGGTAAATCATGTCATCGACCGTCACCAGCAGGGTGGAATCGTGCCCCTGCACGACCATACCCAGCGAATCGCCGACCAGAATCACCTCAACGCCGGCGGCTTCCAGATGTTTGGTCATGCTTGCGTCATAGGCGGTCAGGACAGTAATTTTTTTCCCTGCCTGCTTCATTTTGACCACAGCCTCGACACTCAGGCCTTGCGGGCCGTTCATGCGCGCAGTTCCAGCGAGGATGCCGGGTTGAAATAATGCCGGCCCGTTTTGATACGTTTAATCTGCGCCAACAACAGGCTGTAGTCGTCATCGTTGTGGGCAAAATCCAGCTCGGTGGCGTTGACGATTAGAAGGGGGGCATCAGTGTAATTGTGAAAAAACCGCATGTAGCTTTCACTCAGTTTCTGCAGGTAATCAATGTCCAGCATACGTTCAAATTCCCGACCCCGTTCGCTGATGCGTTTTTTCAGCACGCCGACCGGCGCCTGTAAATACACCACCAGATCCGGCGACGGCGCATCGGCAGTAGTATTCACGATAATATGGGAATAAACCTGTTCATAAAGCTTGAATTCTTCGGCATCCAGCGTCAACTCGGCAAACAGTCGATCCTTTCCCATGATGAAATCGGCAATGCGAACCGGTTGAAACATATCCGCCTGGCGCAGTGAGCGGATCTGTTCGGCGCGTTGAAACAGGAAAAACAACTGGGTCTGGAGAGCCGCGCTTCTGGGATCCTGATAGAAACGGTCGAGAAAAGGGTTGTTTTCCAGCCCTTCGAGTAGGAGATCCGAATGAAAACTGTCCGCCAGGCGCCGCGCCAGAGTCGTCTTGCCCACCCCAATCGGCCCTTCAACCACAATGAAACCCGGATTATTTTTCTTCCTCATAAGGTAATTTTCTCCAGTCCTTTCGGGGAACATCTGTCCAGCAAATCAGCCAGCTTGCCCACGCCGGGAATTTGCAATTTCTGCGGGGCAAGCTCCCCTAAAGGATACAGGACGAAGTTGCGAACAGCTATACCTGTATGCGGCACCTGCAGTCGCTCATTGTCAAGTTGTTGATTTCCATAAAGAAGAAGATCAAGATCCAACGTACGCGCACGCCAGCGCTGACCATCCCGCTGACGTCCGTGTGTCTGCTCGATGGCCTGCAGTTCATCCAGAAGCGTATGGGGGGTGAGTGCTGTCTCCAGTTTCGCCACGGCATTGATGTAATCGGGCTGAACGGGTATTCCGGTTTTTACCTGATCAGGCAACACCATGGGCGCACTACGATAGAGGGAAGAAACAGCCAGCAGGCGCGACTGTGGCAAAAGCGCCAAATCATCAATCGCCTGCATCACCTGGGCGCGAGGATCATCGAGATTGGCGCCCAGGCTAACATACACCTCGATCATGTACTGTTATTGGCCAGCACCGGCGAAGCGGCCCGTTTCTTTTTTGTTGAGGATTGTTTTTTTCGCGCTGGCCGGTTACCCGGCAGCGCACGGCTCAGACGCTGCCGCCCGTCTTCATCCTCCTGCTGGAACGCCGTCCACCACTGGCACAGATCGGTCAGTGGCTCGCCAACCTGCTCCCGCAGCAACATGAAATCATAAGCGGCGCGAAAACGCCTGTTTTCCAGCAACCGCCACGGGCGCTTACCCCTGCGCATTTCCAGCCGCGCCTGCAATTGCCAGATTTCGCGCATGGGCAGGCTGAATCGCTTCGGCAGGGTCACCTGTTTGACCATCTCGCTCACGACCTCATCGCCGGCAATACGCAGGGCATCCGGCATCGGGATCTCCTCTTGCAACAGCTCGACCCGTTTGCGCACCGGTCCCCACAGCAATACCGCAAACAGGAAAGCGGGCGTTACCGGTTTCTTTGCCCGGATGCGTTCATCGGTGTTAACCATGGCCCGACGAATAAACGGGTCCAGATAGGCACCATGACTATCCAGCAGCGCATCGGTTTCAGCAAACAGGTATTTGAACAGATGATATTCACGCATCAGTTCATAGGTGCGCAGAGCCTGTCCGTGCATGAACAATTTGAGGACTTCCTCGAACAGGCGGGCGGCGGGCACATCGCTCAAACGCTCGGCCTGCTCGATAATGGCCGCCGCCATGTTCGTTTCCAGTTGAAAATCCAGCTTGGCGGCAAACCGGATAGCGCGCAGCATCCGCACCGGATCTTCCCGAAAGCGAGTCACCGGATCGCCAATAATATGCAGCTCCCGGTTTTGCAGATCCTGCATGCCTCCAGTGTAATCTACCAGCGAGAAATCGGCGATATTGTAATATAGGGCATTGACGCTGAAATCCCGCCGCCAGGCATCATCTTCCAGGTTGCCGAATACATTGTCACGCAGAATCAGGCCGTTTTCCATATGCCCTTCCCCCTCACCCTGATCATGGTGGGCGCGAAAGGTCGCGACTTCAATGATCTCACGGCCGAAATACACATGGGCGAGACGAAAGCGCCGGCCAATCAGGCGGCAATTACGAAACTGTGCCCGCACTTCCTCGGGACTGGCATTGGTGGCGACATCGAAGTCCTTGGGATGCAGACCGAGCAGCAGATCACGCACCCCCCCGCCCACGAGATAGGCCTCGAAGCCCGCCTTGTTCAGGTGATACAGCACCTTGAGGGCATTTTCGCTGATGTCGGCACGGGAAATACTATGTTCCGTCCGCGGAATAATGGTTGGTGTTGAAATAAGGCTACCTTGCTCTGTTCGTTTATACTTGTCGAAATTAGCGTCACGGGTATAATAGCATCCGCGCAGCCATTGCGCACATCCACGCTCCCATCGTCTAGCGGTTCAGGACGCTGCCCTCTCACGGCGGTAACAGGGGTTCGAATCCCCTTGGGAGTACCAACTTTACACTAAAACTTTACACTAATTCAAAATATCCCCTGCAACGAGCCGCTGCTCGTATTAGCTGCGGGAAACCAGCATTTACCCGAAATTACCTATCAACGATCCCGCCGGGCTGCGGGGTAACTTATTCAATTCACGACAAGAATTATTAACGTTTGCACAGCAAGGATCGATAGGCTATCTTTGCCCGGCAACGCTAACCGGAATACGCTGTGACCACAAAAGTAAAAAAGAAAACTCCACGCAAAAATGCAATACCTGATCTGGAATCCGCCCTGAAAGAGCTGGAAACCTTGGTAAAACGCATGGAAGAAGGCGAATCCTCACTGGAAGATTCGCTCAAGGATTTTGAGCGAGGGATTGAACTTACACGCCAGTGCCAGCAGGCATTGAAAACCGCCGAACAAAAAGTGCAGCAACTCACAGGTGATGCTGAGGATGCGCAACTGATCGAATTTGACCATGACTGACATCGCCTCGCAAAAGCTGCTGCAAGAGTGGCGCGAATACACCGATCACGCCCTGGACGACTACTTGCCGGACGAATTAACCACCCCGCAAACCCTGCATAAGGCCATGCGCTACGTCGTCCTTAATGGTGGCAAACGTATTCGCCCCCTTCTCACCTATGCCGCAGGCCATGCTCTCAGTGTAGCGGCTAACCGGCTCCATGCCGCCGCCTGTGCAGTGGAACTGATCCATGCCTACTCACTGGTACATGATGATCTGCCCGCCATGGATGATGACGATCTGCGCCGCGGGCAGCCTACCTGCCACAAGGTCTTCGGTGAAGCCGAGGCCATTCTTGCCGGCGACGCTCTGCAATCGCGGGCATTTCATCTACTCGCCCACTACCTGCCGGATGATATCCCCGCCCGCCAGCAACTGCTAATGGTTGAAGTACTGGCAAACGCCAGCGGCTCTCGCGGCATGGCGGGAGGCCAATCCATCGATTTAAATGCGGTGGGCAAGGAGCTGAATATCGTCGAACTGGAAAACATGCATATCCACAAGACTGGCGCATTGATCCGCGCCAGCGTCCGACTCGGCGCACTCTGCTCCCCTGACGTGGATGAAGATGTGATCAAAAAACTGGATCACTTCGCCAAATGCATCGGTCTCGCCTTTCAGATCCGCGATGATATCCTCGATGTGGAAAGTGACACCGAAACCCTCGGCAAGCCGCAGGGATCGGACATCGCCCGCAACAAACCTACCTACCCCGCCCTGCTGGGACTCGATGGTGCCCGCCAGATGGCTGATGAACTATATCAGAGCGCTCTCGACAGTCTAACCAGCTTTGGCGACAAAGCTGCACCGTTACAAACCCTGTCTTCTTATATCATTCAACGCAAATACTGAATAAATAACCCCGCTGCAAGCCACGAAAAACAGTAGGATGGGTAGAGCGGAGCGCGAAGTCCAGTAGGGAAACCCATCAGTACGTTACAGATTAATACCCCGCCCGCTTGCGGCGGAGTAGTTTATTACCTCGCCCGCTTCAGCAGAGGCCGCTTATTCTTCCTGTTTTGAGCATCTCATTTTATGGCTGTCTGAGTGACACGCCAACACATACCAAGTATGCCATTATACAAACCAGCATAAGATAAACATATACGCCCACATTATTAAGGTGGCAATAAACTCATCCACAAAATCCATACTTTCTTTCTATAGTCATCATCCATTCAAAATCTCTTCACATAAACATCCACTTTAGTTATGGAGATATTCTATTTCGAATATAAATTTTAAGTTCTACTATAAGGAAGCCGATACATTTTATTACTTATAACAT
>DRJN01000266.1 GCA_011052165.1 Gammaproteobacteria bacterium | reverse complement strand
TTCTGGTGGCCTGGGGTCTGATTGATTTCCATGAAATCGGCCATGTCCTCAAGAGCAGCCGCCGCGAAACCGGCATTCTTGCAGTAACATTTTTCGGTGCCCTGTTTCTGGAGCTGGAGCTGGCCATTTTCTCAGGGGTAATGCTGTCACTGGTGCTGTATCTGATGCGTGTGGCTAAGCCTCGCATCGTGACCCGCTCACCGGATCCCCGTCTACCCAAGCAGGCTTTCTCCAGTGATCCGAGCCTGCCTCAATGTCCACAGTTGCGCTTGCTGCGTATCGATGGTTCCATGTTTTTTGGTTCAGTGAATCATGTGCAGGAAGTATTTGCCGAGATCGAAGGTCAGAATCCGGAACAAAATCACCTGGCTGTTGTCTGTGAAGGGATCAACTTTGCAGATATCCAGGGCGGTGATACGTTGGCCAAGGAGGCGCAGAAACGCCAGGCGCGGGGTGGCGCTCTGTATCTCATCAATGTCAAGCAGGGGTTGTGGGATTCGCTGGAGAAATGCGGGGCGCTGGACATCATTGGCCCCAATCATGTCTTTCAGTCGAAACGGGCTGCGATTACCGGCATCTACCACAAGCTGGATCGCGAAATCTGCAAGACCTGTACAAAGCGTGTTTTCCATGAATGTAATAAGTCATAACAACAGACATCGGGGTGCAACATGTATATTCTGATTATCGAAGATAACCCTGATTTGGTCGCGAATCTCTATGATTATCTGGAGTTGCAGGGCTATGTGGTGGATGTCGCCTATGAAGCCAAAAGTGGACTCCAGTTTGCGCTGGAAAATGAGTACGATGCCATCGTGCTGGATCTCATGCTACCCGGTATGGACGGGCTGGAGATCTGTTCGCGGTTGCGGGAGGCCGGGCGCGCGCTACCGGTGCTGATGCTCACTGCAAGGGATACGCTGGAAAATAAACTGGAAGGTTTTGCTCATGGGACGGATGATTACATGATCAAGCCTTTCGCCATGCAGGAATTGAATGTTCGTTTGCAGGCGATGGTGCGTCGCGCCCGTGGCGAGCAGTCACGCGAGGTGATTCGAATAGCGGATCTGTCTTTCGACCCGGCCAGCTTGCGGCTGGAGCGAGGAGGGAAGCGGATTAGCCTGCCGCCCATTCCGCTGAAGATTCTTACCCTGCTGCTGCGCCAGTCGCCACGGGTCATTCCACGTAAGGAAATCGAGCGCCGCATCTGGGGCAATACCCGTCCTGACAGTGATGCTCTGCGCGCACATATGTCGGCTTTGCGTTCAGTCGTCGACCGTCCCTTTGCGCAGGCTTTGATTCGCACTGTTCATGGCATCGGCTATCAACTGGTCGAGCCGGATGAAATTCAGGACTAGCCTTCGATACCGGGTAGCTTTTGCCTTCGCCTTTCTCGGTACCCTGGTCAGTCTGGTCATTGCCAGTGGTCTGTATGTGCTCATGCTGGATATGGAACGGCGTCTGATTGCCGAAACCCTGTCCACCGAGCTGGGCGACTACATGAGGCGTTTCGCGCTGGATCCTGATACTCCCCCCCCGAGCAGCACGATGATGCATACCTTTGTCATAAGTACTCCCCCTGACGAAAGTCAGGCGATCCTGATGCAATTGCAGCCGGGGCTGCAACGGGTTTTATTCAGGCGTAAAACCTACTTTGCCGAAGTGCGTGAACAGGCGGGCCGGCACTTTATTGTGCTCTACGAGGACGCCCGTATTCGCCTGCGTGAACAGCAGTTTCGTTTTTACCTGGTAGCCGGGGTGTTGATTATGATCGGCCTGTCTGCCGTGCTGGGTTTCTGGCTGGCCGGGCGGGTGATTTCACCGGTCGTCGAGCTGGCCCGGCGGGTTAGCGGTCTGAGGCCGAAAGCGCATCTGATGCCGTTGGCCAAGGATTTTCCCGAAGATGAAGTGGGGGAGCTGGCGCGGGATTTTGATGATTATCAGCAGCGTTTGTCTGAGTTCATCGAACGTGAACGTGCTTTTACGTCAGATGTCAGTCACGAATTGCGTACACCACTGACAGTGATCAAGGGTGCGGCGGAAGTTCTGTTGGCGGAAGGTCAGATGGACAGGGTGCGGCGAATACGGGTAGAACGGATTGCCCGAGCGGTTGAAGAAGCGACTGAACTGAGTTCGGCGTTATTGTTGCTGGCGAGGGAGCGGAAAGATCAGTTAACCTCCTCGGCCTGTGATGTGGAGGAAATCCTCACCCGGATTTTACAAAGCCATCGCTACTTGCTGGAGCATAAGCCGGTGGAGGTCAGATTTGAAACCCGTGCGCAGCCACAGGTGCAGGTCGAATGCAGCCTGTTACGGGTGGTGCTGGCCAACCTGGTGCGTAATGCTTTTTCCTATATTGAACAGGGTCATGTGCAGGTGACACTGGAAAGCCGTTATGTAGAAATTGAGGACACCGGCGTCGGGATTTCTCATACCAGCCTGCAACGGGTCTTTGAACCCTATTACAGCGCCCAGCCAGGGGGAGAGGGCATTGGCTTGTCACTGGTCAGGCGTATCTGTCAACGCTATGACTGGAACATCGAGATCGATAGCCGCGAAGGTCAGGGAACTTGTATCCGTCTGTGTTTTTTCTAAACCGTATCTGTTTTTGATCCGGTTTAGATCTGTCGGCAGAAAGCAGGATGACAGGCGTTCTGCCCTGTTCCTTGTTACTATTAATCGTTGCTAAGTATTTGCACCATAGCCCCCTCTCCCTCTGGGAGAGGGTGGGGGTGAGGGGATAAAATACATGCCAATACTTATGCAACGATTAATATATTTTAAAACTTTACGAGGGTAGGATCATTCACGCTAGTTTTTCCGGGAGTCCCTGGGTGGGCAGACGTAGCAAGACCGTTATCCAGATTACCGGTTTTCTGTGTATAACCTTTAGCCTGACCATGTTGGCACCGTTGCTGGTATCGCTTTGGTATGATGATGGTGAAGTCTGGCGCCTGCTGGCGGAATTCAGCGCCATGCTGGGCTGTGGATTTCTGCTCTGGTTGCCCTTTCGCCGGCGGCGTTATGAGTTGCGCCGGCGTGACGGATTTTTCGTCGTGACTATTTTCTGGACCTTGCTTAGCCTGCTCGGACTGGCCCCCCTTTATTTCGGGTTACACATTTCCTTTGTCGATGCGCTGTTTGAATCCGTGTCGGGGCTGACCACCACGGGGGCAACGGTGCTTTCCGGCCTTGATGATATGCCCCGGTCAATACTTTTTTTCCGTTCGGAATTGCAGTGGTTTGGCGGCATGGGTTTGATCGTGCTGGCGGTGGCGGTGATGCCTATGCTCGGCATCGGCGGCATGTCGGTGTATCGGGCGGAAGCGCCGGGGCCGATGAAAGAGGAGAAAATGACGCCGCGCCTGGCCTCGACGGCGCGTTCTTTGTGGTTTCTGTATTTGGGTCTGACGGTCGCCTGTGCCCTCGCTTTCTGGTACGCGGGGATGTCACCTTTCGATGCCATCTGTCACAGTTTGAGTACCCTCTCTACGGGTGGTTTTTCCACTCACGATGCCAGCTTTGCCTGGTTTCATAGCCCGGCGATAGAAATGGTGGCGGTGGTGTTTATGGTGCTGGGATCGTTCAATTTCAGTGTCCATTACCTAGCCTGGCGGAATCTGAGCCTGATGGAATATATCCGTGACAGGGAGGCACGGACGTTTTTGCTGCTGGTATTGGGACTCGTTATTCTAACCAGTCTGGTTTTGTATCTGTCAGGGGAAATGCAGAATCTGTTACAGTCCGCGCGGGGTGCGACCTTTGAAGTGGTCTCGGTGATCACCAGTACCGGTTTCGGGTTGGATAATTTCTCACGCTGGCCTATGTTTCTGCCTGCCCTGTTGATGATTATCAGTTTTGTCGGCGGTTGTGGCGGCTCCACTGCCGGGGGCATCAAAGTTATGCGTGTTATGTTGCTGGCGAAGCTGGGCTATCGGGAGCTGAAGCTATTGATGCACCCCCGGGGCGTATTCCCCATCAAGATAGGAACACGCACGATCCGGGAGGATACCCTGCAGGCAGTTTGGGGATTTTTTGCGGTCTATATGCTGACCTTTGTGGTGCTGATGCTATTGATCATGATGAGCGGACTGGATCAGTTATCCGCCTTTGCCGCCATTACCACCTGCATGAATAATATGGGCCCGGGCCTTGGCGTGGTATCGCAAAGCTTTGCTCATGTCAGTGACGCCGGCAAAGTGGTGGGCGTGGTGGCCATGCTCGTGGGCCGACTGGAAATCTTCACCGTACTGGTGCTGTTTCACCCCGCTTTCTGGCGTAACTAATCACGCCCATGCGCTATCCCGCTATAAAGAACGCCCTCCCGGAGATTTTTGTTGGTAAAATACAACAAAATAACGTCTAAATACCTGTTCCAGATATCCGTACACTTCAGGAACTGCCGTTCGTCCTGAGCTTGTCGAAGGAAGCCCTTCGGCTTCGCTCAGGAGGGCCTTGTCGAAGGGGGAAAAGACGGATAGTGTAGAATTTTTGCCTTTTCACGTTCATGGTTCGACAAGCTCACCACGAACGGCGGATGCAATCACCACGAACGGCG
>DRJN01000265.1 GCA_011052165.1 Gammaproteobacteria bacterium | reverse complement strand
CGTTCTGACCCCAGTTCATGCAGTTCATGCGTTCTGACCCCAGTTCAGTTTCCGTGGTCTTTATCCTTTTCGATCAACGCATAGGCGGAATGGTTGTGAATGGACTCGAAGTTTTCCGACTCCACCACATAGGCGCGGATGCGATCATCCTGGTTCAGGCGTGCGGCCACATCACGTACAGCGTCTTCTACAAACTTGGGATTGTCATACGCGCGCTCAGTGACCATCTTCTCATCCGGGCGCTTAAGCAGCCCATAGAGTTCGCAGGAGGCTTCCTGCTCGATGAGTTCGATCAATTCTTCGACCCAGACGAAGTCATTGACCCGGGCGGTGATGGTGACATGGGAGCGCTGGTTGTGCGCGCCACGATCCGAGATTTTCTTCGAACAGGGACAGAGACTGGTGACCGGCACGATCACTTTGATAGTCATGATGTGTTTGCTGTTATGGATTTCGCCAATAAAACTAACGTCATAATCCATCAGGCTCTGCACGCCTGAGACCGGGGCGGTTTTGTTTATAAAGTAGGGGAAGCTCATTTCGATATGGCCGGATTCGGCTTCCAGCAGTTCCGTCATTTCACTCATCATTTCCTTGAAGGACTTGACCGAGATGGCCCATTCGTGACTATTCAGAATTTCGACGAAACGGGACATGTGGGTGCCCTTGAAATTATGCGGCAGATTCACATACATGTTGAAATTGGCAATGGTGCGCTGTTCGCCGCCGCTGCGATCGAGAATACAAACCGGATGGCGAATGTTCTTGATGCCGACTTTGTTGATGGGCAGTTGGCGGGTGTCTTCACGGTTCTGTACGTCTTCAATCGGTTTTGTTGCCTGGCTCATGCCATTATTCCTCGGTATAGGTGACGCAGGCGCGCTCGGTTTCCCACAGGGTCACACATGCTACGCGAATTACGTCAGTATTTAAGATGGTGGACAGCTCACGGTACAGCCAGGCCGCAATGTTTTCTGATGTCGGGTTCTGCTTGTCAAACGGTGCCAGTTCATTCAGGTTCTGATGATCCAGGCGATTAATCAGTTTGTTGGTCGCCTGCTTGATCAGTTTGAAGTCCAGTCCCATGCCAATCTTGTCCAGCCTGCTTGCGCTGATTTCCACTTCCACTTTCCAGTTGTGGCCATGCATACGACTACAGGAACCTTCATAGTTACGAAGGTAATGGGCGGCGGCAAAATCCGTGAGGATTTTCATTGTGTAGTGAGCGGTCATGATGATACTTGACTAAAAAACTAGGACTTTAGGCGACTGTGGAGCGTTTTGCAAGGGGGTGAACTTCAATAAAATTTTCAATGTGGCGGATTATACCACTACTGGACAAACCTGCATCGGCCAAAAGCTCTTCGCGGCTGGCCTGTTCCATGAACACATCAGGCAGCCCCATGTTAAGTACAGAAATCGACAGTGGTTGCGATATCAGACACTCGTTCACCGCACTGCCCGCACCGCCCATTATGGCGTTATCCTCGATAGTGACTAACAGATCGTGGTGGTTGGCCAGTTCCAGCACCAGTGCGCTATCCAGCGGTTTGATAAAACGCATATTCGCCACGCTGGCATCAAGCTGTTCGGCAGCGACCAGCGCATCGGCGAGTGGGGCGCCGAATACCAGCAGGGCGATGCGTGTGCCTTTGCGTACGATTTTTCCTTTACCGAGGGGCAGGGCGGTCATCTTTTGACGGATTGCCGCGCCCGGTCCCTTGCCCCGTGGGTAGCGCACCGCTGCGGGGCCGTCATGCTGAAAACCGGTATAAAGCATCTGTCGGCACTCGTTTTCATCAGCCGGGGCCATGATGGTCATATTGGGAATCGCGCGCAGGTAGCTCAAATCGAAACTGCCCGCATGTGTGGGGCCGTCGGGGCCAACGACCCCGGCGCGATCGATGGCGAAGAGTACGGGCAGGTTCTGTAAGGCAACATCGTGGATTAACTGATCATAGGCCCGTTGCAGAAAGGTGGAATAAATGGCGACCACGGGCTTGAGACCGTCACAGGCCATACCGGCCGCCAGAGTGACGGCATGTTGTTCGGCAATGCCGACATCAAAATAACGGCGTGGAAACTGTCTGGAAAAGTCCATCAGGCCGGAGCCTTCGCACATGGCCGGGGTAATGCCTACCAGACGGGGATCCTGTTTTGCCATGTCGCAGAGCCAGTCGCTGAAAACTTTTGTGTAGGTGGGCGCACTGCCAGGTTTCTGTTCCAGATCGCCCGAACCCTGATCAAACCGGCCCACGCCGTGGTAAGCGCTGGGGTTATCCTCAGCAGGCGGGTAACCCTTGCCCTTGGTGGTGACTACGTGCAGAAACTGTGGTCCCTTCAGATGTTTCAGATTTTCAAGCGTTTTGATCAGGGTATCCAGATCATGCCCGTCGATGGGGCCGATGTAGTTGAAACCCAGCTCTTCAAACAGAGTCCCCGGTACCACCATGCCTTTTACGTGTTCCTCGGCGCGGCGCGCCAGTTCCCAGACCGAGGGCATGACGCCCAAAACCTTTTTGCTGCCCTCGCGCATGCTTGAATACAATCGTCCAGAGAGCATGCGCGCCAGGTGGTTGGACAGCCCGCCCACATTGGCGGATATGGACATGTCGTTGTCGTTCAGCACCACCAGCAGGTTGGCATCCAGATCGCCCGCATGATTCAGCGCTTCAAAGGCCATACCCGCCGCGAGTGCGCCGTCGCCGATAATCGCCACCGCGCGGCGCGCACTGCCGGTTCTGGCGGCCGCCAGGGCCATGCCCAGCGCGGCGCTGATGGAGGTGCTGGAGTGGCCCACGCCAAAGGCGTCGTATTCACTTTCGTTGCGGCTGGGGAAGCCGCAGAGACCGTGTTTGACCCGCAAATCCGGCATCCGATCACGCCGTCCGGTAAGTATCTTATGGGGATAACTCTGGTGTCCCACGTCCCAGACCAGGCGATCCTCCGGGGTGTCATAGACATAGTGCAGGGCGATAGTCAGCTCTACCGTGCCCAGCCCGGCCGCCAGATGACCGCCAGTCTTGCTGACTGAACGGATCAGAAACTGGCGTAACTCAGCGCTCAGGGTTTTCAGCTCGGGCAGTGAAAGTTCTCGCAGGCTGACGGGATCGTCGATTTGGTTCAGGAGAGGGAAGTCGGTGGCTTTGGGCATGGATGACAGATATCAGTGACTTGGCTTGAAGGGGATAGATCGGTCGATCTTCGTCTTATTGACTCTAACTTGCAAGTGAATCAGGG
>DRJN01000264.1 GCA_011052165.1 Gammaproteobacteria bacterium | reverse complement strand
TTGCATAAGTATTCGCATGTATTTTATCCCCTCACCCCAACCCTCTCCCAGAGGGAGAGGGGGCTATGATGCAAATACTTATGCAACGATTGATAGCTGTTCCCGATACCCGATACCCGTTCGTCCTGAGCTTGTCGAAGGAAGCCCTTCGGCTTCGCTCAGGAGAGTCCTGTCGAAGGACAAACAGATGAAGCACGCTATTCACAGCCTGTCCACGCGGGTGATTACCCTGACTTTCGTTGCACATGACTGACAAGGCGGGGTATTGGCCTATAATCTGTATTGTTATGCGGAGGGTGCGCGTCTGCCTGTGACTCAGGCGGTACGTCAGGCTGAAAACTGACGGGATGGCCACCATGATGCTTAATTATTGCGGTTTCTGCTGGGTCTGGCGCTGATCATGAAATGCTGGCACGGATGCACACAGACAACAAAAAAAGTTGGACAAACAGGTATGGTTTTAAAAATTTCTAAAATAAGTCGCCCCCAGGCACCCCAGGCCTTCCAACGATTGCGTTTGTTTTCCTTACTGGATGAAGCCGCCTCTCGCGCCATAACCTGGATCAGCGCTAATGCCGGTGCCGGTAAGACGCTGCTTATGGCGAGCTATCTGGATGCACGGCGGTTGCCTTGCCTCTGGTATCGCCTGGATGAGCGAGATACCGACACGGCGACCTTTTTTTATTACCTGCGTGATGCCGCATGCCAGGCGGGGTTTCCGCAGGCGGAGACATTGCCACTGCTTACCGCCGAATATGTGGGTTCCGAGATTGTTTTTGCACAGAATTTTTTTGCGCAACTTTTTGTCGGCGCGCCCCGTCCCTGCACGCTGGTGTTCGATAATTATCAGGACTTGCCCGACGATGTTCCGCTGCACGCGATTCTAAACACCGCATTACGAGAGGTTCCGCCGGATGTGCGCGTGTTCATTTTAAGTCGCACAGCACCACCCGCCGGCCTTAGCCGCTGGCAGGCCAATCAGCGAATGTGTGTTATCGATTCATCGGTGCTATCCCTGGATCGGGAGGAAACGGCCGGGCTACTTGTCTTACGACCGGAATTGAAGCTGGACAATGATCTTCTCAATGCCATCCATGACAAGGCCCAGGGCTGGGCGGTGGGCGTCGTTCTGCTGGGTGAACATTTCAGTCATAACAAGGCGTTATTCGAGAGTAGCGGCTCAGATTCAGATGAACGGGTGTTTGACTATTTTGCCAGCGAGCTGTTTGAGCAGGCCCAGGAGAGCGTCAAAACCTTTCTTTGTTATACGGCGTTACTTAACGAATTCGATATTCCGTTGCTAAGAGATCTGACAAAAATCACCCATGCAGACGCCATCCTGCGTGATTTAGTGCGCAGGAACCTGTTCATTTATCAGAAAAAAACGCCAGGCAACAGTTATGAATATCACCCATTGCTACGTGATTTTCTGGTCGTGCAGGCACACAAAAAACTGCCCGAAGAGAAGATCAAAAAATTTCAGATACAGGCCGCGCAACGGCTTGCTGAAGAAGGGCAGATAGACGAAGCCTTAAAGCTTCTCCTGAGTGCGGACGCCTGGGAGGTGGCCGCCCTTCTCATCGTGGAACATGCGGAAGGATATATCGATCAGGGGCTGAATCTTGGTTTGATGCACTGGATAGAATGTATCCCGGAAGGTATCCGGCAGGCCTCGCCCTGGTTGTTGTACTGGTCTGGTGTGGCGCACCTGTCACATGATCCGCGACAGGCGAGAGATATATTTGAAGGCGTATATGACTTATTTGAACAGCATTCGGATACGGCCGGAATGCTGCTGACATGTTGCGGCGCCATTGACGCCACGGTCCTTGAAATGAGTGATTTCAGTTCGTTGGATAAATGGGGTGAGCGGCTGGAGCAAAGACTTCCCGATCTGCCGGAACCGGGCAACCCGATGATCGAGATGTGCGCCTCGATCGGCCTGTTTCTGGCGCTGATGTACCGCAATCCCGGCCATAAAGAACTGCCGCAACGGGTGGCCGAAATTGAAGAGTTTGTTCTGTTTGGTTCAAATATCAAATATCGCCTGTACGTGGGCAGCCAACTGCTCATTTACTATACATGGTGGATTGGTGACCTGGCCAGAGCCGACAGTCTGCTGACCAATCTGCAACCCTTGCTTCAGGCATTTGAGGGGATGCCGATCATAAAAATAACCTGGTGTCTTTTTACCTCATGCCATTTCTGGATGCGGGCAAAAACCAGTGAGAGCGTGGAAGCGGCAAATAACGGCCTGAAAGTGGCAGAAGAGACGGGGGTGCATCTATGGGATTTTGTTATCCGTGCCCAGGCTGTTTTTGCCACCCTGTCGTCCGGGCAGATGGATATTGCGCAGACCTATCTTGAGCGTATGGAGGCCTCGCTGGATTTAAATCGATACCTGGATGTGGCCTTTTTTCACCACCTGTATGGCTGGTACTGGTTTCTAAAAGAGGATGCAAAGAAATCCTGCGAGCACGCACGCCTGGCGGTTGAGTATGCCGAGCGAGCCGGAACCCCCTATTTTATTCTGCATGGCCGTGTTGAATATTGCCGAAACCAGTACCACCAGGGTGAAATTGAGGCCTGCCTGTGCGGACTCAGTAAAATAAAAAAGGCCGCGCATGATATTAGCGCCAATACGGTTTCGTATGTCGCCAGCCTGCTGCATGCGCAGGTCGCGCTTGAGCAGGGGGATCGGCAAGATGGCCTGGCGCAATTGCGCACGGGCCTGGCGCTGGGGAGAACCTACGGCTTTTTAAATCATACCTGGTGGCTGCCAACCACCATGAGCCGTCTTTATGCCCGGGCGCTCGAACACGGCATTGAAACGGAGTATGTTGAAAAACTGATACGCTTGCGCAAGCTGCTCCCGGCGGCCGACGCGACCATAGACGATAGCTGGCCGTGGCCCCTTCGCATCTACACACTGGGGCGTTTTTCACTGGTTAAAAACGACCAGCCCGTGCAATCGTCCGGCAAGGCGCAGAGAAAACCTCTCGAATTGCTCAAGGCCATCATTGCCTTTGGTGGTCGCAATGTCAGTGAGGCCCGGTTAATGGAATCGCTTTGGCCCGATAGCGAAGGCGATATGGCAAGACAGAGCCTCAAGTCCACCGTATATCGGTTGCGAAAACTACTGGAAGCGCAAGCACTGCAATGGAGCGAAGGCAAACTCACGCTCGATTCGCGTTATTGTTGGGTGGATGTCTGGGCAGTGGAGCAAAAGTTGAATGCCCTGTTACAGTTGCCCGATAATTCGGCCAGACTGGAACAGGAATTGAAGGGTATTGATCAGCTTTACCACGGTTCATTTTTGCACAGCGAAGATGAACCGTACGTAGTGGGTCTGCGCGAACGTTTGCGCAGCAAGATATTACGGGTCTTTAGCTTGGCGGCGGAACAATTTTTTGCACAGGCTGGCTATGAACAGGCCATCGCCGTTTTTCGAAAGGGCCTGGATATCGAACCGCTGGCAGAGCGCTTCTATCAGGGCATCATGCAATGCCAGCAGGCGCTTGGCCGTCCGGCCGAAGCGCTGTCCACCTATGAACACTACCGGCAGGCCATGCAAGACCTGCTGGGGACGACCCCCTCCCCAGAGATAGCCGCTTTGGCAGCGTCCCTGCACCCCACCAGTCGCTAGACCCCTTTTTTACCTCGTTCCCCCGCTCTCCGGCGTGGGAA
>DRJN01000263.1 GCA_011052165.1 Gammaproteobacteria bacterium | reverse complement strand
TGCAACGCGTTATGAAAAATTAAAGCGGAATTATCAATCCATGCTGTATTTGGTCAGTTCAATGATTTGGCTTTCTTAATTGTTAACGCACCCTAGTCGACAGATTCGTTATTCGGGGTCGGGAACATTACTTGATAAAGACAATAAAAAAACAGTCCTCCGCCTGCCAGGAACAGTGCCGGTACAACCAGATCCTTGACCGGGCTGACCGCTTGCACGTCAAAGATCAGGTCATAGGTCAGTATGGCCGTCACTGGCGTAAACAGCAGGTAGCCATATTGGGACCAGCCTGGCTGGACTGCGCCAAGTTTCCTGATGATATTCTCCCGCTGTTCCATCTTGCGGTTGCGGTACAGCGCATACTGCACCAACCCTGCCAGCGGCAGGATCAGCACGGAAAGAAAACCCACGGCGAAGGTCATATATGCAAATAGCAACGCGCAAAGGGTCAGCAGGATAACGATTTCCGCCCGGGTCGGCCTGAATGCCAGCCTGCCTGCCCTGTCCGCGAGTCCGGTGCCGCTTATCCAGATAACGGAGGTAAACAGGGCAAAGACCGTAAACTCATCCGGTGTGATGCGTCGTTCACCCTCACCGATCCAGAACCAGGTAGCCCACGCACCCCAGGCAAGACCGAGAAGCACCGCCATGACAATCGTCAACAGAGTATTATTCTTACGCAGCAGGACACGGATGAGATACCAGCCGAGCAAAACATCCACCAGCACATGCCCGGCGCTTGGCCAGATGAAAGAAGCCGGTATATTTTCATAAAGGACTGGTATGAACAGGCCTTCAACAGCCCAGCCATAAATGCACCCGGCCAGAAATATCGCACTGATGGTATGGACCCGGTAGTAACTGACGGCAAGGAGAAACAGACTGGTGACCAGTCCGTACCAGAAAAGCATTTCCAGCAGTACCCAGGCCAACTTGTCCGGTGTCGCCAGGTTGTCAATCAGGGTAAAGGCAGGACCCTCGTTGACAAAAAAGTATTCGGAAAAAAACCAGAAAATCATGCCATTACCCACCACATAGGCTAATCGTTGCAATAACGTTTCATTCCTGGTCATGTTAAATCCTGGCGAAGTCCCTGCTACCATCATACGCTGGGTCATACACAAAACGTGGCCGGCGCCTGATTACCGGCAGGCCACTATACAACCATAACTTTATGGAACGGGAACAACCATGCGTCGATTATTACCGAATATCCTGCTTTTATCCCTGATGATTCTGTGCGCCTGCGTAGAGGCAGATCCTGTCACTGCACCATCGGCTGCCCCACCACCGGCCTCTGCAGCACCGGGGCCTGTAGGCAATATGCCGCTGCTGCCGGCGGGATCCCATCTCGGAATGGTCGTGAGTTTTGAACCTGTACCACGCTCCATCCGCGGCAAGGTTAATCAAGAACTCAGCACCGCCTACAGCAAGGGCATGAAGATTACCCGTGTCATGGCTGACTGGGCCGATCTTGAACCCCGCCCGGGAAAATACGATCTGGGTGATCTCAGGGAAGCCCTGGAAGAAAATTCCGGGAAAGGACTGTACACTTTCGTCACTATCTCGGTGCTGGATTCCGAGGGCATGGTAGCGCCGGAGTTCCTCATGGATGAAGATGATCCAGGCCACCTCAAGGACGGCAAGCGCTTCAATGACAAGGAGATAGTAGAACAGTTCTCAGCAATGCTTGAACATATCGTACCCCTGATGGTATCCAACCGGGTTTTTGCCGTGGCGCTCTCCAATGAACCGCAGGCCTACCTTGAATCACATCCCGGGAACCTGGCGGATTTTGTTGACTTCATCCGTGCCGGGCGCGACAGGATTCACGCAATCGAGCCACGACTGGCGGTAACCGTGGTGAACGTGGGCCGGATCATGAATACACCGCTTGGTGATGACCCGATGGTTGCGGACCTGGTAGCGGTATCGGATGTGGTGACCTTCAACTATGGCCCGTTCACTAACAATCCGGAGGAAATCGCCATAGACAACCCGCAACGGATACCGCAGGATTTCCGTGAACTGGCGGCGGCTGCCGACGGCCGTCAGATAATTCTTCATGAGCTACACTGTCCATCCGGATACCGGTCAGGCAAAAGCCCCATGAACACCAGTTTAACCAGGCAGAGTGAATGTCTGCGCACCAGCCTGGATTCCATGATGCAGATGCCGCAATTCAGGGCCATGTATTTTGCCTCCATGCTGGACTGGTCGCCCAACCTTGTCAGCATGTTCACAGACCCGCTCAGAGCTGAAACCTCGGTGCCCCGGCTTTATGTCGACCAGTTCGCCGAGTGGTACGCGACCATGGGCCTAGTGTGGTACTCGGATGGCACCCCCAAACCGGCCTGGAATGCCTTCCTGGAAGGACTGGACAAGCTTTACAAGTAGGCTGCAGCTGAAAAAATCGGGCTCCAGTATGCACTAGGGGGCGTTAACAATTAAAGTCATTTCGATTATACTGCGTCAGTAATTTGAATTTAAAGGCGAATATACGATGAGTCGAAAGGTATTAAGA
>DRJN01000262.1 GCA_011052165.1 Gammaproteobacteria bacterium | reverse complement strand
TCGTTGCATAAGTATTTGCATGTATTTTATCCCCTCACCCCCACCCTCTCCCAGAGGGAGAGGGGGCTATGATGCAAATACTTATGCAACGATTGATATGTAGCGTTGTAACTATTCAGTTGATGGGTTTCGCGTTGCTCTACCCATGCCTACCCACTGCCCCCAAGATACCCGTCATTCCAGCATGGTTTTATCCGGAATGACGAATAGCGACTGTTCTATAATCCGCAGAGTAAATGGTTACTTCAAACTTTATGATGATGCCCCGCCCCCCGGCGAATGCTGACGGCCCCGAAACGCCCTCTGATTTCATCCGCCAGACGATCGAGTTCTCGTTGTTTTTCCTGCTCGGGATCACTGAACAAATCCGCCTGCTGCACCACCGAGGCCTGCCGGCTCAAACCGCTGGCAGCCATCCCCAGCAAACGAATTGCGCGGGTTCTGCCCGCTAATGCCGCATCCAGCAATTCCTGTGCGACATTCCAGAGCGCCTTTGTGGTCTGCGTATGCGCCGCCAGACTCATGCTGCGAGTAATGGTTTTGAAATCGGCGAAGCGCAATTTTATTTGCGCCGTGCGGGCATAAAGCCCCTGCTGGCGCAGGCGGAAGGCAACCTGTTCAGTCAGTTCCAGTAATTGGTTTCGCAATAATCTTTGGTCGCTGATATCCACTGCAAAAGTGGTTTCATTAGAAATGGACTTTGCCTGACTATCCGACACCACCTTGCGCGGATCGATCCCCTGGGCCAAATTCCAGAGAGACTCACCGAACTTGCCAAAACGGTACTGCAACACTTCTCGCGGCTGCTGACGTAATTGTTTAATGGTATGAATGCCCAGCCGTTCAAACTCCGAGCCGGTCACCTTGCCTACCCCCCAGAGGCGCCCCACTGGCAGAGGATCCAGAAAAGCCTGCACTTCATGCGCATGGATCACTACAAAACCATCGGGCTTATCGATGTCCGAAGCAACCTTGGCAACAAACTTGGTGGGCGCAATACCCACGGAGGCGACCAACGACAGCTCCTCGGCAATGTCGTTTTTGATCTTGCGCCCAATCTTCACGGCATCCCCGAACAGGCGCTCACTGGCGCTGACATCCAGAAAGGCTTCATCCAGTGACAGGGGTTCCAGCTCAGGCGTATAACGCTGAAAAATCTCGCGGATCCGCCGTGACACCTTGATATAAAGCGGCATACGCACCGGCAAAAGCACCAGCTTCGGACACAAACGTTGAGCCTGCACCACCGGCATCGCGCTATGAATGCCATATTTTCTAGCGGCATAATTGGCCGCCGCCACGACACCCCGTCCCTGCGCAGGCCCCCCCACGACCACCGCCAGGCCCGCCAACCCCGGCTGCTCACGCATTTCAACCGAGGCGTAGAAGGCATCCATATCAACATGAATGATCATTGAGAATTTGGCAACCGTAAGAAAAAATGACCTGTTTTTGCCGGGTTCCCGCACACCGCTTAGCTTCTCCAGAAGCCTATCGCCCTCATCAGGGGCTTTCAGAAGGGGCGCGATTTTTACAAATGCAAAAAATTGTAAACCTTCTGAAAGCCCCGCTGGATGCGTTAGGTTTTTTCGTTCTGTATACTCCACACTTCCTCGCAAGAATGCCTGGCATCCAACTCAAGTAGGTAAGGAGCCACAAAGCCTGCATACTCTTTTTTCTTTTCGTCTGGTAAATTTTTCCATCCTGTAATCTTACCGCGACATCTCTTAGAGCCACACATGCACTTCTTCGGGAAATAGTCGATAATATAGTTTCTCATAGCATAATCGAAAGTTATTTCTTCATTAACACCAATTTCCTTTATTGCAATATAATCATGTGCGCCAGTTTCATTTATTCTAATACCACAATTGGGGTCACAGGAATGATTAACCTTAGTGATTAATCCAGCATGAAGCAGATACTCATTTTCGCCAATCTGTGAAGCATGAGAGTGATTCCCATTCAGCACTTCTTTAATAACGCCAACCATTACTATGTCACCAATCCTAAATGATTTAATGGCGAAAATACCTTCTCCCTTTCCAGAAGACTTCCTTAACTCAAACCCATCTTTCATAAAATAACCTCATTAAAAAACCTAACCTGGATAAACCACAAGATAAGTACCTTCACGAAATAATTTTCTGCAAAATGCACAGAAAATCATTTCTAAGGTACTAACTGCGAATAGGGGCCGGTCAGCCTGAATAAAAGTTTCAGCCTGTAGGATTAAGCAAATACACCGATTCCTCCAGGCGGGTCAGCCCTTTTAGCCTGAAACGCTCATTTTCAGCCAGAATATCTTCAGCAAAGATTTTTTCGATCTGAAAAACAGGACTGTACAGAGCCTGCACCTCGGCCTCGCTCACGGCAAAAGGCGGACCCTCCATCTGCGCCTGCTCGTAATCCAGCGTCACCAGCAAGCGGGGCGCAAAAGCCGGCGCCAGGGACTGCAGGTGACGGGCATAGTCCGAACGCATAACCGGCGGCAGCGCAATCATTGAGGCCCGATCATAAACCACTGAGGGCTGCCCGAGCAGTTCCGAGGTAAGATCAAAAAAATCCCCGCAAAACAATCGGATGCCTTTTGTTTCCCAGATTTCAAACGCCCCGGAACGATGAATTTCAGGCACCCACCCCTGCTCGGAAAAAAACTGCTGCAGGGCCAGCGGGCTGAGTTCCACTCCGCACACCTCATGTCCCTGCTCTCGCAACCAGAGTAGATCCAGACTCTTGCCACACAGGGGCACAAAAACCTGACTATTTTCAGGAATATGCAACTGCGACCAGAAACGTGGCAAAAGGGGGTTCACCTCATCGAGGTGAAACCCGGTTTCATTGTTTTCCCAGCGCTGTTTCCAGAATTCTGCGTCCATAATGTCCTCGACTTGCTCTTGTTTGTATTTTATGGTGAAACCGTTTATCACTATCGACCATCACGATTTCAGGAGAATGCGCATGATCCAGGTTGCGACTACCGACAACTATTACATTGACGCGATGGATCTGGGACCAATGGAGAATGTGATCTATCTGATCACCGACCGGGAAACCGGCCGCACCGCTGTGGTTGATCCGGCCTGGGACGCGCCCGCCATCCTGCAACAGGTGAAAGAGAAAGGCCTGACCATTAGCGATATTCTGCTCACCCACAGTCATTACGATCACATCAATGGCATCGAAGCCATTCTCGCCCGGTACGACGCCCAGCTTCACCTGCTTAAACCGGAAGCGGAATTCTGGGGTC
>DRJN01000261.1 GCA_011052165.1 Gammaproteobacteria bacterium | reverse complement strand
TAGAATGGTGACTGGCAGATGCCGTGGTGGCCGCCGTAGCGGCCGCTTCCGCGGCCATTCTTTTCAACTCTCTATTTTTTTGTTTAAGCGCATTTTCGCCCTGGCGACGGGCTTTGTTGGCCAGTTTAATGGCCTCATCGTACTTGCCTTTAGCCATGGCTTTTTCAGCCCGCTTAATCAGTTTGCCGGTATCACGCCATTCATATTCTGCAGCTTTCGCCTGATTGTCTGCTTTCTTTGCAGCCGCAATCGCCGCCGTTGCGGCTTCGGCATTACTCTGGGCGGCATTATTCTGGCTGGTCTCTTCTGTTGTGCTCGCACAACCCACTGTGAGACTGATTGCCAGCACCAGCAATGCGGCCAGTTTCAGCGACGGGAATATCTTCATGTTATCAGCTCCGATTTTAGAGATTATTTAAAAACGTAAATTCCTGAAAATTCAAAATTTGTCTGGCATTCAATCCCGGCATACCCACTCGAATGATAATATACGGAAACGATGCCTGAATCTGTTAACGGTCTGCCGAAATCAAATATTAGCAGAGATTAAAGAAATTTTACTCATTTCTTGCATAAAGGCAAGTATTTCAAGCAATTTTTGCCTATTCATTCTGCTTTTTCTGCAAGGCACTCTGGCGCGCCTGCATGGCCTGTTGTTTTGCTTTCAGGGCCAGGCTGCGTGCAGAAATATAATCCCCGTCATCCAGTTGCTGGCTGGCCTGCTGTAACAGCTGTTCAGCCTGTTTCAGGCTATCCGCAGCACGAATTTCGGCTCCCGCATCCCTTGCCGCCTGGATAGTCTGGCGGGCATTGCTCATTTCCTGCACAGGCGCAGTTATCGCGGCACAGCCACTTATCAATAAAATGATGAAGACACTAACTAGAAATCTGACGGCAGAATCACTCTGGTGATGCATACGGCTGGGGAGACACTCGCTCGTGAATGGTACTTCAGAAAACTATCACCCGGCTCTATAGGCTGTCAAGAAAAGATGCTCAATAAGCCTTGCTCAATCTCGCCAGGACGCCCAGAACGCGAAGGCACCTGTATTTTCTTTGCGAACTTTGTGTCCTGACGTCTTTGCGTTGAATTGTCCCTTGCTCAGATAAACTGGCGTACAAAGGGAATGGTCAGTTTGCGCTGCGCCGCCAGCGAGGCTTTATCCAGCCGTTCCAGCAGAGAAAACAGACTGCTCATGTCGCGCGGGGCGTGTCTGAGCAGGTAGGCCGCAACCTCATCACTCAGATCAAGGCCTCGTGCCTGAGCCCGTAGTTGCAGTGCGGCCTGCTTGTCTTCATCCGCCAGTTCATGAAACTGAAACACCAGTCCCCAACCCAGGCGCGAGGCCAGATCCGGCAAGCCGATTGGCAGGCTGGGGGGAGCCTGGTTCGCGCTGATTACCAGCCGGCCGGCACGGGTCTGGATGCGGTTATAACAATGAAACAGGGCGATTTCCCAGTCCTTCTTACCGGCTACATAGTGGAGATCATCCACACAGATCAGATCGAACTGATCCATATCGTCCAGCATGGCGGGCATGAGATCCGGTTCCGCCAATGGCAGATACGCCACCCGCCAACCTTCACCGGCCTTCTCATGACACAGCGCCTGTAATAGATGTGATTTGCCGGTACCGGCCTTGCCCCAGAAATAAACGCAGGTTTCCCGTGTTTCTTTTAAGGCCGTCAGTAATTGCCGGTTGTGCGCCGAATGAAAACTGGCAAAGGTGGCCGAATCCCGAAGCTGGACGCCTAAAGGAAGCTGGACGCTCATCGCTTTTTGCCTGAGCCGCTCATCCATGCACGCCGACCCCATTGATAAACATAGCAACTGCCGCTGATCAGGGTAGAAAACAGCACCAGCCACATCAGAGTTTGCAGCCCCCTCGGCGGCAGGGGATAGAGCGACAGGGACAGCAGCAGGCTGAACATCAGTAACACCTGCAACACCATATTGATCTTGCTGCTGATGATGGGTTTAATCACCACATCACCGACCAGAAAGCGGTATAGCAGGCCGCCGCTGACAATAATGACATCCCGCAAAATCACCGCCAGCACCAGCCACATGGGAATCAGGGTCTGCAAGCCCAGGATCAGATAAGTCGTCATCATCAGCAACTTGTCACCCAGCGGATCCAGTAGCGCGCCGAGGCGGGAAGCCCAGTCGAAACGGCGCGCCAGATAGCCATCCAGGGCATCGGAAAACCCTGCCAGCAGAAACACGCCCAGCGAAGCGGTATAGTTTTTGGACAACAGACAAAGCGCCAATGGCGCGACAAGTAAAATACGCAAAATGCTGATCAAATTCGGAATGTGCCTGGCGTCCACGGAACGTTACTGAATCAGCTGATAGACCAGATCCGCCTTGACCCTTGTGACAGGCTGAGCACTAACGGAATTGGCTGCCACGAGCGGGACCGAAGGTCGGCTTTGCATGGTCGTCGTAACCAGGGTATGACCCAGGGCGATAGCCTGGGAAACCGCCAGGCGTCCATTACGAACCTTCAAGCGGAAAATAACATTGTCCGGCGATACCGTCTGCGGCTGGACATCCGTCACTACCGCCAACCGGGACAGATATTTCAGGATTTTATTATAGGCTGCCAGCGTGTTCACGCCATACACCTGCAACAGCAGGGTATTGTTCTGTTTTTCATTTTCGACCCTGGCAAAACGCTGGGCCAGAATACTGGCCGTTTTGTCCACGCCCGGGATTAAGGCCTCAATCAGCGTTTCGGCATGGGCATTCCAGCCCTCCTGATGACCGTGGTCATACAGCGTCCAGCGTGCATTCCAGCTACCGCTGTAAGTCTTGTACACGCGCCCCACCAGGATGGCCTCGGTATGGTAGCGGCGGGAGGCACTGATAATCGTATCTTCAAAACTGCCCCAGACATCGCTGGTAGTGATATTGGCGCGATCGGACAGATCCAGCATTGGCCAGCGTAGCGGTATCCCTCGCAGTTTGGCCTGCTCGGAAATGAAGACTTTAGCGGGATCGCTGACGTGGTTGCCTAACAGAATGCGCGACTGACGATTATCCACCACCAGCCACACCAGTACCGCCGGACGGGTTCTGCCCCAGACCGGCATGCGGTTGTCACGCAGCAACTTGTTTATGGCCTTTTGATCGAAACGCACCCAGAGCACATTCTCCTGCGCCCCCCCCGCTCCTTCACGGCTGCGGTAGCGATAACGCTGCACATAACGGGTCGGGTGAGTCAGGGCTTCCTCGATAGCGGTAATGGTCAGCACGAGGCTGTGCCCGGATACCCGCAGCAATACCTGACGCATGCCCGCGGTTAACGCCTCCTTGCGTTCACCAAGATCCTGAGTGCTGACCGGGATCTCTGTTTCATACAGGCCGGGGATGACGTCGGCCCGTGCAACAGACATCAGGCCGGTATTCAGTAACAGGGATAAAATAAAAAGACCAGCCGATCCTGGGCACAGGATGCGCTTGACTACCTGATTCCACATACGATTTGTTGCTCTTTGCGTTGTTTCTGCCCGCTCTACGGCAAAATATTAAT
>DRJN01000260.1 GCA_011052165.1 Gammaproteobacteria bacterium | reverse complement strand
AATTTAACGCTTATAGGCCAGTCGATTACCTTTGTGTTGTTTGTCTGGTTCTGTATGAAACTTGTCTGGCCGCCGATCATCACGGCGATGGATGACCGCAGGAAAAAAATCGCCGACGGTCTGGCGGCAGCCGAACGTGGCATCCATGAACAGGAACTGGCGCAAAAAGGCGCCGCCGTTGTTCTGCGTGAAGCCAGGCAACAGGCCCAGGACATTATCGGCCAGGCACAGAAGCGCGCCAGTGAAATTGTGGACGAGGCCAAACAGCAGGCGCGTGAGGAAGGTGAGCGGCTGGTGATGGCTGCGCGCGCGGAAATCGAACAGGAGGTCAACCATGCCCGCGAGGAATTGCGTGGACAGGTGGCAAATCTGGCGATTGCGGGTGCGAGCAAGGTGCTCAGACGTGAAGTCGATGCGGCGGCCAACGAAGATCTGTTAAAAGATCTGGTCTCTCAACTGTAAGGGGTTACGGCTATGGCGGAAAAAAGCACCATCGCACGTCCTTATGCACAGGCTGCATTTGATTTGGCGCAGGAGAAAAATGATCTGAAAACATGGTCCGACATGCTCCAGCTTTGCGCGATGATAGTTCGTGATGAACAGGTGAGCAGGCTGATTGGCAACCCCGGGGTGAGCAAGGGTGCGCTGGTCGAGTTGATACTAAAGGTTGCGGGCGATAACCTGAATACAGTCGGACGTAATTTTATTCGCGTACTGGCGAACAATGGTCGTCTGAACGTGTTATCGGAAATTGAGAGCCTGTATGAACAGCACCGCGCCGACGCCGAACGCCGGGTGGATGCCGAAGTGATTTCCGCCTTTCCCCTGAGCGATGCGCAACAGCAGGCGCTGGCAGCGAGTCTAGAGAAAAGACTCGGACGTGAAGTGAGACTGACGGCCAGCACGGACGAATCACTGATTGGCGGCGCCATTGTGCGTGCAGGTGATCTTGTCATTGACGGTTCCGTTACCGGGCATTTGAATAAACTGGCGCAGGCGCTGATCGCCTAGCCGGTTGTTAAGAGGATAGTGATAATGCAATTGAATTCAGCAGAAATCAGCGAACTGATCAAAAAGCAGGTCGAAAGTTTTGAAGCGGTTACCGAAGCGCGCAATGAAGGCACCGTAGTCAGTTTGTCTGACGGCATCGTGCGCATTCACGGACTGCACGATGTCATGATGGGTGAAATGATTGAGTTTCCCGGCAACACCTATGGCATGGCGCTTAATCTTGAGCGTGATTCTGTCGGTGCTGTGGTGCTGGGTGATTACGAGCATATTACCGAAGGTGACAAGGTCAAGTGTACCGGCCGCATTCTGGAAGTGCCGGTCGGCGAAGCCCTTCAGGGGCGGGTGGTCGATGCGCTGGGGCTGCCGATTGATGGCAAGGGACCGGTTGAAACCGATCTAAGCTCACCGGTTGAAAAAATTGCTCCAGGTGTCATTGCCCGACAGTCCGTTGACCAGCCGATGCAGATCGGTCTTAAGGCGATTGACGCCATGGTGCCGATTGGTCGCGGTCAGCGTGAGCTAATCATCGGTGATCGCCAGACCGGCAAGACTGCCGTTGCAATTGATGCGATCATCAATCAGAAAGGCACCGGTATTAAATGTATCTACGTGGCCATTGGCCAGAAAGCGTCGAGTATTGCCGGTGTGGTGCGCAAGCTGGAAGAACACGGGGCCATGGAACATACGATCATCGTCGCGGCAGCGGCATCCGAGTCGGCTGCCATGCAATTTATCGCGCCCTATGCCGGTTGCGCGATGGGTGAATATTATCGTGACCGTGGTGAAGATGCGCTGATCATTTACGATGATCTGACCAAGCAGGCCTGGGCCTATCGTCAGGTATCCTTGTTGTTGCGTCGCCCGCCGGGGCGTGAGGCGTATCCCGGCGATGTCTTCTATTTGCATTCGCGCCTGCTCGAACGTGCGGCGCGGATCAACCCCCATGAAGTGGAGAAACTCACCCAGGGCGCAGTCAAAGGCAAGACCGGTTCTCTGACCGCTCTGCCGATTATCGAAACCCAGGCCGGTGATGTATCCGCGTTTGTGCCGACCAATGTCATTTCCATTACCGATGGTCAGATTTTCCTGGAAACCGATCTGTTCAATGCCGGTATTCGTCCGGCGATCAATGCCGGTCTGTCCGTTTCTCGTGTGGGCGGCGCCGCGCAGACCAAAATTATCAAGAAGCTTGGTGGTGGCGTGCGACTCGATCTCGCCCAGTACCGTGAACTGGCCGCCTTCGCCCAGTTTGCCTCCGATCTGGATGAGTCCACCCGCAAGCAGATCGAACGTGGCCAACGCGTGACCGAGCTGATGAAGCAGGCCCAGTACTCAACCATGTCAATTGCTGAACAGGCTTTCTCCTTGCTCGCCGCGAGCAGCGGGGCACTGGATGATGTTGATGTGAAGAAAATCGTCGATTTCGAAGCGGCTTTGCAGGCGTACATGAGATCCAATGAATCAGCCCTGCTGGAAAAAATCAATGAGAGCGGTGATTACAACGACGAAATCAAATCCGTCATGAATGCGGCGATTGAGAAGTTCAAATCCACCAGCACCTGGTAAGCCAGCCGGAGACAAAAGCATGGCAAGCGGAAAAGAAATACGCACGCAAATCAAGAGTATCAAGAACACCCAGAAGATCACGCGGGCGATGGAAATGGTCGCGGCCAGTAAAATGCGCAAGGCGCAGGATCGCATGCGAGCGTCGCGTCCCTATGCGGATAAAATGCACAACGTGATCCACCATCTTGCTTACGCGCATCCGGAATACAGGCATCATTACCTGCTGGCGCGCGAGAACCCGCAACGGGTGGGTTATATCATTATTTCTTCTGATCGCGGTCTTTGCGGCGGGCTGAACAATAATATGTTCAAGGACGTGTTGGCCGATATGCGCGGTTGGCGTGAGAAGAATATCGAAATCGATCTCTGTACCATCGGGCAAAAATCATCACAGTTTTTTAAACGTTTCGCCAATATTACGGCCCAGGCGGTACAACTGGGTGATCATCCTGGTGTGGCGGATCTGATCGGCACGGTCAAGGTGATGCTGGATGCCTATGATGCGGGCGAAATTGATCGTCTGTTCCTCGCGTATAACCGTTTCGTCAACACCATGACTCAGCAGCCTGTCGTAGAACAGTTGCTACCGGTAGAACCCGATGGCAAAGAGAAAGAGCTCGCCTATCACTG
Organism: Gammaproteobacteria bacterium; assembly: GCA_011052165.1. Taxonomy (GTDB): domain Bacteria; phylum Pseudomonadota; class Gammaproteobacteria; order UBA6429; family Thiohalophilaceae; genus JAADGZ01. The sequence goes on along the minus strand of DRJN01000260.1, from coordinate 8,297 downwards.
GGACTATCTTTATGAGCCGGATGCCAAAGCCGTGCTCGATGGTCTGCTGGTGCGTTATATCGAATCACTGGTGTACCAGGGGGTAGTGGAAAATGTTGCCTGCGAAATGGCTGCCCGCATGGTCGCCATGAAGAGCGCGTCTGACAATGCCGGCGACCTGATCGATGATTTGCAACTGGTCTACAACAAGGCGCGCCAGGCTGCGATTACCCAGGAACTGTCGGAAATCGTCGCAGGGGCGGCAGCGGTATAGATTCATATAGTGCGAGGGAGAAGCGGTGGGGAACCAGAAACAGCGGCGACTCAACGCTTGTCATTCGTGACTCGTAACTAAAAAATGAAGGGTGAACGGATATGAGTTCTGGAAAAATTGTACAAATCATTGGCGCCGTCCTGGACGTGGAATTTCCGCGTGACAGTATGCCGAAGATATATGACGCCCTCTTAGTCGATGAAGTTGGCCTGACGATGGAAGTGCAGCAACAGCTGGGTGACGGTGTGGTGCGGACCATTGCCATGGGTACGACTGATGGCCTCAAACGTGACATGGTGGTGAGCAACACCGGCGCGTCGATCTCTGTTCCGGTGGGAGTCAAAACCCTGGGTCGAATCATGGATGTGCTGGGCAATCCCATTGACGAACTGGGCGAGATTGGTGAAGAGAGTCGCATGACCATTCATCGCAAGGCGCCCGCCTATGAAGATCTTGCGCCCGCCACCGAGTTGCTGGAAACCGGTATCAAGGTGATCGATCTAATCTGTCCCTTCGCTAAAGGCGGCAAGGTCGGCCTGTTCGGCGGCGCCGGGGTGGGCAAGACCGTGAACATGATGGAGTTGATTCGCAACATTGCGATTGAGCACAGCGGCTACTCGGTATTTGCCGGGGTGGGTGAGCGTACTCGTGAGGGTAACGATTTCTACCACGAAATGAAGGAATCCAACGTGCTGGACAAGGTTTCGCTGGTTTATGGGCAGATGAACGAGCCGCCCGGCAACCGTCTGCGCGTGGCCCTGACCGGCCTGACCATGGCTGAAGCCTTCCGTGACGAAGGTCGCGATGTGCTGCTGTTCATTGATAACATTTATCGTTATACCCTGGCCGGTACCGAAGTGTCTGCCCTGCTCGGACGCATGCCGTCCGCGGTAGGTTATCAGCCAACCCTGGCCTCCGAAATGGGCGATCTGCAGGAACGCATTACTTCGACCAAGACCGGTTCGATTACCTCCATCCAGGCGGTTTATGTCCCGGCGGATGATTTAACCGATCCCTCTCCGGCTACTACCTTTGCGCATCTGGATGCCACCGTGGTGCTCTCGCGGCAGATTGCCGAACTGGGTATTTACCCGGCGGTGGATCCACTGGACTCCACCTCCCGCCAGCTGGATCCGCTGGTGATCGGTGAAGAACACTACAATGTTGCGCGTTCGGTACAGGGCACTCTGCAACGTTATAAAGAGCTGAAGGATATTATTGCCATCCTGGGCATGGACGAGTTGTCTGAAGAAGACAAGCTTACCGTGTCCCGCGCACGTAAAGTTCAGCGCTTTCTGTCCCAGCCCTTCTTTGTTGCGGAAGTATTCACCGGTTCAGCCGGTAAATACGTGTCCCTGAAAGACACCATCGCTGGCTTCAAGGGCATCGTCAACGGTGAGTATGACGATCTGCCGGAACAGGCCTTCTATATGGTGGGTGGTATCGAAGAGGCGGCCGAAAAAGCCAAATCCCTGTAGTTTGGCCTGTTAAATAGATCGGGGGGAGAATGATTATGGCCATGACCATGCATGTTGATATCGTTAGCGCCGAATCGGAGATTTTCTCGGGTACGGCGGAAATGGTGCTGGCGCCGGCGCTCATGGGTGAAGTCGGTATTATGCCCCGGCACACCCAGATGCTGACACCGCTGAAGCCCGGCGAAGTCCGTGTCACCCGCGAAGGCGGCGAGCAGGAATATTACTATGTCTCCGGCGGCATCATGGAAGTTCAACCGCATGTCGTCACGGTATTGTCCGATACGGCGGTACGCGCCGCCGATCTGGATGAAGCCGCCGCGCTGGAAGCCAGAAATCACGCCGAACAGGCGCTCAAGGATCGCAGCAGCAGTATGGACTATGCCAAGGCCGAAGCCGAGCTGGCGCAGGCTCTGGCGCAGATCCGCATGATTCAGAAAGTACGCAAAAATACCGGCGGCTGAACCAGAAACGGATTAAACCGCAGCTCGAAATTCCGGGCTGGGTATCATGGGGGGCTGTTGTTATACTGCCCCTCTCTTTTTGGGTTTGAACAAGTAAAATAAAGATATGTCCGGACAGCGTGTAGAAAAAAATAAAGTGGTAACCTTTACCTATATAATCATGGATGAAAGTGGCAATGTGCAGGAACAGTCGGATATTCCTATGAACTATCTGCATGGTGCGGATGATAAAATTCTTCCGGCGGTCATGCAGGCGATGGAAGGCCATGAGGTGGATGACAGGGTAGAAATAGTGCTGCCGCCCAAAGAAGGGTTTGGTGAATACGATGCCAGCCTGACGTATCGCGATAAAATTGAAAATGTGCCCCCCGAGTATCAGCAGATAGGCGCCGAGGCCGAATTCAGAAGCGATACCGGCGAGACCATGAAAATGACCGTGGTGAAAATTGAAAACGGCGAAATCCTACTGGATGGCAACCACCCCTTTGCCGGTAAGACCATGACGTTCAAGGTAAATATATCAGCGATTCGTGACGCCGCCGAAGAGGAAGTCAGAACCGGAAAACTGGTGACAGACGGGCCTGATCCCGGCACCACGCATTAAATGGAAGTCAGCAGCGTAGCCTGGGTAGAGCAAGGCGAAACCCAGGGGTATCGCCAGCAATCAACCCCGAGCATTTGTAAACCATATGTCAGCCTCAAAACTTACCATAATTATCCTGGCAGCGGGTCAGGGTTCGAGGATGAAATCCCGTCTGCCTAAAGTGCTTCATCCCCTTGCCGGCCAGCCCCTGCTGAGCCATGTTATCAGCACTGCGCGCCGTCTGAATCCCGAACACATTATTGTCGTATACGGCCATGGCGGCGAACAGGTGCCCGCTGCGATCAACCGCGATGATCTGATCTGGGTGAAACAGGAAGAGCAGTTGGGAACCGGACATGCGGTCGCCCAGGCCATGCCGGAAGTGGATGATGCCGAAACGGTGTTGGTGCTCTACGGCGATGTGCCCCTGACGCGTCAGGCCACACTGGAACAACTGATCGGCTGTAGCGCGGATGACTTCGGCCTGTTGACCGTCAATCTCGACGATCCCACCGGCTATGGCCGTATTGTGCGCAACAATAAGGCACAGGTCACACATATCGTTGAGCATAAAGACGCGACCGAAGCGGAACGTCAGATCCACGAAGTGAACACCGGCATACTGGCAGGCAATGCCGGTCGCCTGCGCGGCTGGCTGGAACAACTGAACAATGACAATGCTCAGGGTGAATACTATCTCACCGATGTGACGGCTATGGCGGTCGCCGACGGGCTGACGATTAAAACCTGCCAGCCGGATTCAGAGATGGAAGTATTGGGCGTCAACAGCCGTGCGCAACTGGCCATGCTGGAACGCCAGTATCAGCGTCAGCAGGCCGAGAGGCTGATGGCCCAGGGCGTCACCATCATCGATCCCGCACGGCTTGATATTCGCGGTGAGGTGGATATTGCTCAGGATGTGATTCTCGATGTAAATGTCATTCTGGTAGGCAAAGTGCGCCTGGGCGAAGGCGTTTATGTCGGCCCCGGCTGTGTGATCAAGGATTCGACCCTCGCCGAAGGCGTGCAGTTGCAAGCCCTGTGTGTCATCGAACAGGCCACTATCGGCACCGATGCTCATATCGGCCCCTTTGCCCGCCTGCGTCCGGGGGCGGAACTCTCGGCCCATACCCATGTGGGAAATTTTGTCGAAATCAAGAACAGTAAGGTCGGAGAAGCCTCCAAAATCAATCACCTGAGCTATATTGGCGACAGTGACGTGGGTGAACGGGTTAATATTGGCGCCGGTGTGATTACCTGTAATTATGATGGTGCCTACAAGCACCGCACGACGATTGGTAATGATGTGTTTGTAGGATCAGACTGTCAGTTGGTCGCCCCGGTCGAAGTCGGCGATGGCGCGACCCTGGGTGCGGGCACCACCCTGACCCGGGATGCACCGGCAGGTGAACTGACCCTGAGCCGGGCAAAACAGAAAACAGTACAGGGCTGGAAGCGGCCCGTTAAAGAAAAGTAGCTAGTGGCTAATAAGTGTTCCTAATTCCAGCACACTTTGGGAGCCACCGTTCGTCCTTCGACTTCGCTCAGGACAAACGGTGATAATTCAATCAGTAATGTAGGGTGGGCACGGGGTTGGTGCCCACGCGCTACTCTAGAGACTAAATATCATGTGCGGAATTGTTGGTGCAGTGGCAAAGGAAAATGTGGTCGATATTCTGGTCGAGGGGTTAAAGCGACTGGAATACCGAGGCTATGATTCTGCCGGGGTGGCCCTGCTGGATGAGGCATGCTGTATCCAGCGGGTACGGATGCCCGGCAAGGTAAAACAACTTGAAAACGAGCTGAAGAAAACCCCGGCTAACGGCCATGTCGGCATTGCCCATACCCGCTGGGCGACCCACGGTATTCCCAGCAAGAGTAATGCCCACCCCCATGTCTGCCGTAAAAGCATGGCCGTGGTGCATAACGGCATTATCGAAAATTTCGAACAACTCAAGCAGCGGCAACAGGCCGAACATTACGCTTTTACTTCGGATACCGATACCGAAGTCATCGTTCATCAGTTACACAAGTACATGGCACAGGAAAACGATCTGTACAAAGCCGTGTGTGCCACCGTGAAGGATCTGCAAGGCGCGTATGCGCTGGGCGTCATCAGCACGGATGAACCGGACACCCTGATCACCGCGCGTCGCGGCAGCCCGCTGGTGATCGGTCTGGGAGACGATGCCAACTACATCGCCTCCGATGTGGCGGCGCTGATCAGTGAAACACAACAGTTTATTTATCTTGAAGAAGGCGATGTGGCGGTGCTGCGCGCATCCGGAGTCGAGATTTTTGATCCGCAAGGGAATCCGGTCGAGCGCAAGATCCACCAGAGTTCACTCAACGCCGATGCCGTCGAGCGTGGTGAATACGCCCACTACATGCTCAAAGAAATCTATGAACAGCCGGATGCCATTGCCGAGACCCTGGAAGGGCGGCTGGGTGAGGCTAAGGTGCTGGAGAGTATTTTTGGCCCGCAGGCCGCCGCCATTTTCGATAAAATAAAACAGGTGCAGATCATTGCCTGTGGTACCTCCTATCATGCCGGGCTGATCGCGCGTTACGGTTTCGAAGCGCTGGCCGGGATCCCCTGCAACGTGGAGGTCGCCAGCGAATTTCGCTATCGTAAAGCGGCCGTGCTGCCCGACACCCTGTTCGTGACCATCTCCCAGTCCGGTGAAACAGCGGATACTCTGGCCGCCCTGCGCGCCGCCAAGGATGCCGGTTTTGCACACAGCCTGTGCATTTGTAACGTGCCGGAAAGCTCGCTGGTGCGCGAGTCGGATCTGGTGCTGATGACCCGCGCGGGTCCGGAGATCGGCGTCGCCTCCACCAAGGCCTTTACTACCCAGCTCGTCGCCCTGCTGTTGCTAATCATCGTTCTGGGCCGCCGTCATCAGCTCGATGAGGTGCTGGAAGCCCGGCTGGTGGAACAACTGCGCCAATTGCCGCTCATGGTGGAACAGGTGTTGAATCTCGATAAGGAGATCAGCACGCTGGCCGTTCGTTTCGGCGACAAGCACAACGCCCTGTTTCTGGGCCGCGGCGAGCAATACCCCGTAGCCCTGGAAGGCGCGCTCAAGCTCAAGGAAATCTCCTACATTCATGCCGAAGGCTATCCGGCAGGCGAACTTAAGCACGGCCCGTTGGCGCTGGTGGATGCCCAGATGCCCATCGTCGTGGTTGCCCCCAATGATGAGCTACTCGACAAGTTAAAGGCCAATCTACAGGAAGTCCGCGCCCGCGGCGGCGAGCTGTTTGTCTTTGCCGATGTAGAGTCCGGCATGGAAGCAGCCGACGGCATCACCGTCCTCAATGTCGCTCCCACAGACAAGGCCATCTCACCCATCGTTTTCACCATTCCCCTGCAACTGCTCGCCTATCACGTCGCCCTGATCAAAGGTACCGATGTCGATCAGCCGCGCAACCTCGCCAAATCCGTTACGGTTGAATAGCCTGCGAAATGCCTCGCCACACGTTTGCCTTTAAAATTCATAACAAAGAAGGTGTTTGGTATAAAATGAAATACAACCCTATTGATACAAACAATGCCACATAGCCCATTACAAGAAATCTTGCAGTAAATCCAGCCGTATTATTCGTGCTTTCATGTGTAACGTATATTTTGTAGGCTATCAGATTTGCCAGCGAACCGAATAGGCTCCCGAATCCTCCTGCATTCACACCCCATAACAAAGCCTGCCAATTCGATGTGAATTTGGAAAATAATAGCGTTGCAGGAACATTGCTCATAAACTGGCTTGCCAGGGCCGAAAACAGGAAAACATGTCCGGAGTGGCTTATTTCAGAAGCCAGTATAATCTTTAGATTGTCTGCAATTCCAAAAAAGAACAAGAAACTGAATAGTAGCGCATAATCAATGCGCAAAGCTTTGCGGTCGAATATGAGAGCAAAAAGGATGACAACAATCCCGGTTAAAACAGGAAGTACATGGAAAACGGTTAAAAGAACAATAAAAAGCAGCATTCCATAGAGATATGCTTTTTTATCGAGTTTCTGCCCCCGATTTTCCTGTAAGCCATTTCTGATTTTAACCAGCAGCGAAGAAACAATTAGCAAGCCAAGAAAAACCAAAGAAAATGGGGCGATTGTTTTTATGAATGTATCAGGATGGACACCATAGAACCAGTAAATAAAAAGGTTCTGTGGGTTGCCGACTGGCGTTAATGCGGAACCGGAATTGGCCGCTAATGCCTCCAAAATAACCAGAACATCTTTTCGATTGATATTAAGTGATAACGTAAGCGGGACAATGACTATTAAAGCAATATCATTTGTTACCAGCATGGACAAGAAAAAGGTCGTTATTACCAGCTTTAATGATAGAAGTTTTCCCTTTTCTATGCTTTGGGCGATTGTTAAGAGGAATCCACTTTTCTGCAAACCATTAACGGCAATAAAAAGCACAAACAGGATGAACAATACCTGTATTTCCTGAGCTGAATAGCCCGGGAAATGTTTCGCATAAAAAGCTGTCAGAATCAGACCAGCGGCAGAGGCCATTAGCAGCCATTCTTGCAGGACAAAATCAATGAAGGTTGCTGGAGCTTTCAACAATATTCCCGCACACGATTCGGAGGATCTGTTTCGTTCAGTCTTTTTTGCGCTTGCCCCAGATGTTGTCGGGCTTGTTGTGTGACGGGCCTGCTTGCTGATCGCCGTTGCCAGTTAAACGGATGCCTTCTTTTTCGATGCTGATAAGTCGCTGTTTATACAAACCGCCAATGGCTTTTTTGAATGCGCCTTTACTCATGCCAAAAAGCTTTGAAATCAATTGGGGATCAGACTTGTCATGCACGGGTGCAAAGCCCTGGTGTTTTTTCAGGTGCTTTAAAATAAGATCGGCATGTTGGTCGCGTGTTTGTTTGCCGTCCTGAAGGTTTAAATCAATTTTTCCGTCAGGCCGGATATGTTTGATAAAGCCGTCTATGGTCTGGCCAAAACTCAAACGCTGAAATACCTCATCTTTATATAACACGCCCCAATGACTGTGGTTGATAATTGCCTTGTAACCCAGTTCGGTGCTGTTGGCGATAATCAGATTAACGGCCTGTTGTGGTTTGAAGTCATGCGGTTTTTCATCGTCAAGAAATTTATCGATTTTGGATGAGGCGACAATCCGGCCATCGTTCTTGTCAATATACAGGTACACCAGATAAGAATGCCCCACCTGCATTGGCCGGTGTTGCTCATAGAACGGCACCAATACATCCTTATCCAGCCCCCAGTCCAGAAAAGTGCCGAAGTCGGTATTGGCGACAGCGGGCAAGTAGGCAAATTCACCCACGCAGGCCTTTGGCAATTGTGTGGTCGCCACCAGTCGATCTTCCGAATCGCGATAAAGAAACACCACGATATAATCGCCAACCGCCAGATCGGGTGGCGCGAATTTACGCGGCAATAATACTTCGCCAAGATTTTCCGCATCGAGATAAAAACCAAAATCGACGGCTTTTACCACATCCAGTTCATAATCGCGGCCAATAGTGATCATT
>DRJN01000259.1 GCA_011052165.1 Gammaproteobacteria bacterium | reverse complement strand
TCTTTGATGAAGGCTACAATTTTTACGTCATCAATATACTCGAACACCTCTATTGGCGATTCACGAGCGAACACTTTTCCAGCGAGCAATAAAAAGAGTAAAGGTAATAATCTAACAAGCATCATATTATCTCCAAATAAAAATTATATATTTTTCAACCCTGAACAACTGTTCCTAACCTGGATAAACCACAAGATAAGTACCTTCACGAAATAATTTTCTGCAAAATGCACAGAAAATCATTTCTAAGGTACTAACAGCTGGTTACTTGTGAAGCTTCACGTTCGTAGTGAGATCTTCGACAAGCTCAGGACGAACGGTTTTTATTCGACAGGGCTCTCCTGAGCGAAGCCGAAGCCTGTCGTGAGCTTGTCGAACGGGACTCAGGATGAACCGTTGTTCAATCAGTTGCATTCTTAAGTGGACGGGTATCAGAAACGCCTACTTTAACCGGAAACAAGCAGGCTTTTCTTTACAGATATCTCGACCAGCATCGACTTTTGTCTCCAAAGGCGAAAAAGTGCGGATTGAGTAATTCTTCCCGGGTGTTGTAGCATAGTGGTTGCATCCGGGTGTTTGTTATTTGTCCGCCGGCTTCTTCGACGATAATCTGTGCGGCGGCGGTGTCCCACTCGGATGTGGGTCCGAGGCGGGCATAGATATCGGCTTTGCCTTCGGCGACCAGACAGGATTTCAGGGCGCTGCCCATGGGGATAATGTCATAGTCGGGCAGGTGTGAAATAAACTGCTTGAATTCCTCGCTGTAATAGGAGCGGCTACCGGCAATCACCACTCTTTCGGGACAGCTTTCACGCACGCGAATAGGCCGCGCATCGTCAATGCCGGATTTTTTGAATGCGCCCATGCCTTTGGCCGCATGGTAAAGGCGACCGACGACGGGACCGTAGATGGTGCCAAGCACGGGGCGCTGGCCCTCGATCAGAGCAATATTGACCGAGAATTCACCGTTGCGGCGGATAAATTCCCGCGTCCCGTCCAGCGGGTCAACCAGCCAGTAACAAATCCAGCGGGCGCGCTCATGAAAGGGCGGAGGGGGACATTCTTCCGAGAGAACGGGAATATCCGGCGTCAGCGCCCGCAGGCCTTCAAGAATAACCCGGTGTGCGGCAAAATCGGCTTCTGTGACCGGGGTATGATCGGTTTTCTCTTCTACCGAAAAGCCCTGCTCATAGATTTCCATGATGTTCCGCCCGGCTTTATAAGCAATCTGTTTCACCTCGACCAGCAGGGCTTCTATGTCCCGTTTGTTAATCCGGAAAGAACTCATGAGTATGGGGCAGGGGCGAAAGGCATGGATTCATTCTGCCAGTAATGTCACCGTGAAGCACGTTGAATTTTTGTATCCTGCCCACGGTTTTGATGGCGCCTTCAGTTATAATCTCTGATACAAACCAAAATCACCTTGAGGTGCAGATGCTTGACTGGAACACTATCGGCACGGTTTTGCTGGATATGGATGGCACCCTGCTGGATCTGAATTTTGACAATTATTTCTGGCAGGAGCATGTGCCCCTTCGCTATGCTGAGAAACATTCGCTTGAGATGCAGGAAGCCAAGGACACGCTGATGCCGCGTTTTCGTGAAGCCGAGGGCACCATGGACTGGTATTGTGTGGATTACTGGTCTCGCATTTTGGGGCTGGACATTGCCCGGCTTAAGGCAGAAGTGGATCACCTGATTTCGATTCATCCCTATGTGATTGATTTTCTCGATGGGCTGGAACGGAAAAACATACGCCGGGTGCTGGTGACCAATGCGCACCAGAAAAGCCTGATGCTAAAACTTGATCGCACCCATATTCAGCGGCATCTGGATCAAATCATTTGCGCCCATGATTTTGGCCTGCCCAAAGAAGATTCAAATTTCTGGAGAAGGCTGGAGGAGGATGTGGAATTTGACAAGAACCACACCTTGCTGGTGGATGACAGCCTGCCTGTGCTGCGTTCGGCGCGAGGCTACGGGATTTCTCAATTACTGGCGGTGCGCAAGCCCGACAGCCAGAACCCGGAAAAGGACGTGGAAGAATTTCGGGCGATTTACGATTTCAGTGAAATCATGCCTGATTTAAGTGAGGAGTGACGATTAATATAATCGTGATCTCGTATTTTACCGGTCACTTCTTTTTGAAGCGTTTGTTCCAACGCTTGAAGCGTTTGCGGCAGTAGGCATCCAGCTCCTGATAGTTGCGGAAGTAAAACTGAAAACTTTTTTCCGCCGGTTCATCAAACTCGCAGTAATCGTTGCTGTAGTCACGGCATAACTGTGGCCGGGTTTCATATATTCCACAGCGTCCGTCTTTCTGTAGAAATTGGCACAGGCTCATCAGTAGCAGGAACCAGCCATCCTCGTCCTTGTAGATCTGCACATTTTTGTGCGCCAGTTGCCAGGCCAGGTGATCAAAATCAGAAATAGATCGCGGGGTGTCGATAGACTGGGTAATATAATCGCAACACTTGTCGCCGGGGCAACGGCTGCATTTGTCCCCGGCCGTCGATATCTCGGCTTTGGTTGATTTTGCGGATGACATTTATTGTGCTCGGTATGATAATCAGGCATTAGAAATATATTCATCGTTGCATCAGTATTGGCATCTATTTTATCCCCTCACCCCCACCCTCTCCCAGAGGGAGAGGGGGCTATGGTGCAAATACTGATGCAACGATGAATACCATCCATTCTAAACCGGAACAGCAGAAATATGCCAGACACCCGCCTCTCCCTGACTGCAAGATCGTCATTCAAAGATAATCCTGAATTCGGTCAGGCTATCGTGCGTATGCTGATCTGGATTACGGTGACGGCCCTGGTTTTTATCGGTGCCTACAGTGATTATTATCCCGGGAACTATCTTGGCTATTTACTGTTTACCGGCATTTTCCTTGTGGTCAGTCTTTTTATTCTTTATTCCATTGTTAAAACACCGCGCTCACGCTGGCGCGTATATGCCACCATTCCTTTCGATGTGGCCTCGATCAGTGCGGTCATGTTACTCACTGAAAGTGGTCCGTTCAGCCCCTGGTTTCTATTCTACCCCTGGATTTATATCGGTTATGGTGTTCGCTACGGGCGGGTTGAACTTTTCTCCACTGCGATTCTCAGTTTTTTCGCCTTCATCTTCATCGTGTTCTATACCGGAAACTGGCAGGCCCACAGCATCGATACCATTGCCTATTCTATTTTTATGCTTACCCTGCCCTTTTATCTCAATATCATGATTGGCCGCATCAAACGGGCACAACAGGAAGCGGACCGCGCCAATTATGCCAAGAGCGAATTTCTCGCCACCATGAGTCATGAAATCCGTACGCCTATGACCGGTATTTTGGGGATGACGGAATTACTGGAGGAGACAAAACTGGATGAAACCCAGAAAGACTACGTTGAAGGTCTAAAAGAATCCTCCGTCACTCTTCACTCGCTGATCAATGATGTGCTGGATCTATCCAAGATTGAGGCGGGTAAATATCAGCTTGACCATTCGCCTTTCAACCTGGAACGGGTGGTAAAAACGGTGGTTAATATCTTTCTGCCGCAGACGGATAAAAAAGGCATTCGCCTTGAATACCAGTTGCAGGCGGGCCTGCCCGAAATGGTGGTGGGCGATCACAACCGGCTGCGCCAGATCCTGTTGAACCTGATTAGCAATGCGGTCAAGTACACCGATGAGGGCTATGTCAGACTCACCGTGCACAAACCTGATGACAAGGGTGATATTGATACCCTGCATTTTGAAATTGAGGACACGGGCATCGGCATAGAGAAAGATCAGTTGCAGCATATTTTCGAACCTTTTTACCAGTGCCAGACTGACCCGGCCGAACAGCGTCATGGTACCGGTCTGGGCACGACGATTTCCTCCAAGCTGGTCAATACGATGTATGGCAGCATTGGCGTCAACAGTGTATACGGCAAGGGCAGTACCTTCTGGTTTAAACTACCATTACCGGTTGTTGACAGCTCTGCCCATACACAAATCTCATCCCGCGCGCCAGAAGGCGACTCGGCACGCAAGTTAAAGATACACATACTTCTTGCTGAAGATACGCCCATTGTTGCCAAAGTGATCAGCACCTTTCTTAAGCAGGAAGGCTATCGCGTAACCCATGCTAATAATGGCAAAGAAACACTCGATGCGCTGAAAAAAAGTGCGGATATCGATTTGGTGCTGATGGACATGCGCATGCCACAAATGAACGGGCTGGAAGTCACCCGGCGCTGGCGCCAGATTGAAGAGCAAGGCAAACATATTCCCATTATTGCTCTGACTGCAAATTCGACTACGATTGAACGTGATCAGTGCTTTGCCGCCGGCATGGATCATTTCATCACCAAACCTGTCAGCCGGGCACGCTTATTCGAGGTTATTCACGAATTTTACTAAGCCGATACGCGACTCGATTGGGGTGGGAAGATGCACGATGCCGTAGATGCAAAGGCAGAATTGCGTGCCCTGATTCAGGGTGATCACGACTGTTTTTTCAATCTATTGCGGGCGGCCTTGACCAGTGCATCCACGCTCCCTGCTTCGGAGGCCGAGTGGCCGGCATCGGGGATAATATAAAGTTCGGCCATGGTCCAGGTCTGGTATAGCTCCCAGGCGCTTTCCATGGGACAGATCATGTCATAGCGTCCCTGGACGATGGTGCCGGGAATGCCATTGAGTTTATGCGCATCACGCAGGATCTGGTTGTTTTTCAGAAAGGCGTTATTCATGAAGTAGTGGGTTTCGATGCGCGCCAGACTGAGCGCGGTGAAGGGATCGCTGACGTGTTCCAGCACACTTTTCATGGGTTTGAGGTTGGCCGTGCGCCCCTCCCAAATAGCCCAGGCCTTGGCCGCCGCCATGCGCTGGATCTCATCATCCCCTGTCAGGCGCTTGTAGTAAGCTGCGAGCAAATCATCCTGCTCATCTTCCGGGATCAGACGGGTGAAATCTTCCCACAGATCAGGATAGATGCGGCTGGCGCCATACTGGTAAAGCCAGTCAATTTCCTTTCCCCGGCAGAGGAATACCCCGTGCAAAATCATCGCCCGCACGTTTTCCGGATGGGTTTCGGCATAGATCAGCGATAATGTTGCGCCCCAGGAATCGCCAAACAAGACCCACTGTTTCACCCCCAGCTGGTGGCGAATCACTTCCATATCGTCAACCAGCGCCTGGGTATGGTTACCGGTAAGCTCGGCATGGGGACGGGAGCGACCGGCGCCACGCTGATCAAAGAGAATAATACGCCAGGCTTCGGGATCGAAAAAACAGCGGTGCCAGGACTCACAGCCCGCGCCGGGGCCGCCATGCACAAACAGAACCGGGGTACCCTCGGGATTGCCGCATTCCTCAACATATAGAATGTGCGGATCTTCGACAGCAATGCTATGGGTCGCATAGGGTTTGATGGCGGGGTACAGAGTTTCCATTGTTTATAGTGTAGCTGCTTACGCTCTTTGAGCTACATCAAACACTGTCTACTGGCTTGTTTAAACCCTCCTTCGACTTCGCTCAGGACGAACGGAGTTGGAGTAAGCTTCCCTCCAAATTGTGAGTGCTTCGGCTTCGCTCAGGAGAGCCTTGTCGAAGGGGTAAGGGGAATCAATTGACCGTTCGTCCTGAGCTTGTCGAAGGAGTAAAGGGGGAATCAATTGACCGTTCGCCCTGAGCTTGTCGAAGGGGTCAGTACGAACGGTCGTTCTCAAAATGCTTCGGTATTTGGAACGCTGATTTAGCCGGCGCGGGCGGCCCGTTTGCGTTCATGTTCCACCAGCAGTTTTTTGCGCACGCGAATATTCTTCGGCGTCACTTCAACCAGCTCATCATCATCAATAAATTCCAGCGCCTGTTCCAGCGTTTGCCGGATAGGTGGTGTCAGGGTGATGGCTTCGTCCGTCCCGGAGGCGCGCACGTTGGTCAACTGCTTGGCCTTGAGGGGATTGACGACCAGATCATTGGTGCGCGAATGAATGCCGATGATCATGCCTTCGTACACTTCATCGCCATGGCCAATGAAGATACGGCCGCGTTCCTGCAGGTTAAACAGGGAAAAGGCGAC
>DRJN01000258.1 GCA_011052165.1 Gammaproteobacteria bacterium | reverse complement strand
TTCTGGGTAACGAAACGGGTCTGGGGCATGGGGCCTTCCACCGCATCCACCAGTAGTAACACCGAATCCACCATTGAGAGCACGCGCTCCACCTCGCCGCCAAAGTCGGCATGGCCGGGGGTATCGACGATATTGATCCGGTAGTCGTTCCATTTGATGGCTGCGTTTTTGGCCAAAATCGTGATGCCACGCTCACGCTCCAGTTCATTGGAGTCCATGGCGCGTTCTTCCAGTTTGACACGATCCCCCAGGGTGCTGGACTGCTCAAGAAGCTTGTCTACAAGGGTGGTTTTACCATGGTCAACATGGGCGATAATGGCGATATTTCTGAGGTTCTGAATCACGATGCTGCTACTCGATGTTGCTGCTATTAATCGTTGTATAAGTATTGGCACCATAGCCCCCCTCTCCCTCTGGGAGAGGGTTGGGGTGAGGGATAAAATACAGGCCAATACTTATGCAACGATTAATACATAAGATAAAAAAGAGCGCACCCTTGTGGGCGCACCCTGAAAAGTTGCGCAGTATACCGCATCGTGGAGACTTTACGATGAATTTTCGGCCCAAAATCAGGCAGCATTTCTACGCTGTACGATTTTCCTGCCAAAAACCATCTTGAAATTAGAGTGGCCGCCGCTTGGGATCAAACTGTTCCAGCCGGTAGCCCTGCTGATAAATGGAGGATAGACGCCAACCATTTTCTTCTGCGATTTGAAGTTTTTTGCGAATGCGGCTCATGTGCGTATCCACCGTGCGAGTATTGAGATTGGCGCCATATCGCCAGACGGATGAAAGAATATAGTCGCGGGACAGCAAATGGCCCACATTCGAAAAAATGAAACAGACAAGGTTGAATTCCATTTCCGTCAATTTCACGGGCACCTTGTCCCGGTAGACCGTTCTTGACCTTAAATCTATCTGATAGATGCCGTAATCCAGTATTTCCAGTGGGATAAACTTGTTCCTGCGCCGCGTGACGGCGCCAATGCGCGCCAGCAACTCTTTCTGGTGCAGCGGTTTGATAATGTAATCGTCTGCGCCAAGTTCAAGAATGCCGGCAACATCGTCTTCACGACTACGTGCCGTGACAAAAATAACAGGGGTATCCCAGCCAGGTTGTTTGCGCAATTGTTGCAAAATTTTATCGCCGTCGAGATCCGGAAGCGTCCAGTCCAGCAAGACGGCATCGAAGCTATGACTCTGGCAGGTGCACACAAAGTCTTTGCCCTGATAGAAGGTGGAAACGGTGTGCCCGGCCTGCTCCAGCCAAAGCTGAACCAGCGCGGATACTTCCTTGTTGTCATCAACGATACCGATATGCACTCTACGGTTTTCCTTGCTTGTTACCGCATTAGTAAAGATACAATATAAGCTATTAAATACAACTTATGTTACTTTTTTTCAACCCCCTTTTAATCTCTTACTTATTGTATTTATTTGGTTTTTAATGTGCACCAATATGGTTCGTCCGGTTCGCTCATTCGCTTATTTATAGAACAAAATTCTAGAATCCATATCTAAATATTTTATACGGTGATTGGTTTATCTGTTATTTTAACCTAAAATATTTTGACATACATAGACTGGAAAAATACTAAACTATTAACATGGGTATCGCTCTTCTCAAGGATCTCTCTCCCCCCGAAGCCTGGGAATTATTGCGATCCAACCCTCGCGCCGTTCTGCTTGATATTCGATCAACGATGGAATATCTGTTTGTCGGCCACCCGAAAGGGGCCGTGCATCTGGCCTGGATCGATGAACCCGACTGGGAAGTGAATCCGCACTTTGTCACTGAGGCGCGCAAGCTGATGCTGGGGGGCAAAATCAGCGACAGTGAAGAAGGCAGTGCGCCCATTATCCTGATCTGCCGTAGCGGCAAGCGCTCAAAGGAAGCCGGCAAGGCGCTCATCGAGGCAGGTTTTAGCGATATCTACGACGTGAATGAGGGCTTCGAGGGCGATCTGGATGAAAACCACCAGCGCGGAACACTGGGCGGCTGGCGCTATCATAAATTACCCTGGGTGCAGTGCTAGCCTGATTTTTTCTGAGTAATTGAGCCTTGCGGGGTTGAATAAAATGAAAGCCCATGGTTTGCCCACTAAATCAATGCTGGTGACGTAGGCGGCCGGCCTGAGGCAAGGGTGATTAGGCTGCTACTTCAACATAGGATGAATAGCTGGTTGGTTCTGGGATTTCGAGTCCATCCTCGCGTATCCCCTCTATATGGAATGAGATAGCTTCGCGCATGCTTGATTCCGCCTCTTCCCGCGTTTTTCCGGTAGAAACACAACCCAGTAAATCGGGTGAGTACGCCGAATACCCGGTATCTGATTTCTCAATAACAATTAAATATCGCATTACTTCAACCTCGCTTGTTTCATGATGCTGTTTAACGTTCCCGGCGCCAGATCATCCTCTGGCGGTGAGACTCGAAAAGGCTCTGCCGTTTTGTCGTGCAGAGAAGGGAATAGTTTTTTTGAGGCGGCAAATTTTATTAGTACCTTAGAAATGATTTTCTGTGCATTTTGCAGAAAATTATTTCGTGAAGGTACTTATACCCCTCAAGG
>DRJN01000257.1 GCA_011052165.1 Gammaproteobacteria bacterium | reverse complement strand
GCTCGGATTCCTTTTCTACGGGTACGGCGCCGGAGAGGGCCGAGACCGCGTTTTTCAGTTCGGTGGGAGAATAGGTCGCACCGCAGACTTCACAGCTGTCGCCGTATTGATCAGCCGCGCCACAGCGTGGGCATTCGCCCTTGATAAAGCGATCCGGCAGGAACATTTCTTTTTCCGGATCATAGGCCTGCTTAATGGTGCGTACGGCGATATGGCCGCCATCGCGCAGACCTTTGTATATGTACTCCGCCAGTTCACAATTTTCATCTGAGTGGGTGGAATAAAAATTATCAAACCCGATGCCAAAATCGGCAAAATCCGCCCGGTGCTCAAGATCGCTGTGGGCGATCAGCTCTTCGGGGCTGATGCCTTCACTCTGTGCCCGCAGCATGATGGGGGTGCCGTGGGCATCATCGGCGCAGACATAAATACAGTTATGACCTTGCATTTTATGGAATCGCACCCATATATCGGTCTGTATATATTCCACCAGATGGCCCAGGTGAATGGCGCCATTGGCATAGGGTAAGGCGCTGGTGACCAGAATATGGCGTATGGATTTGGATTTTAATTCGTTCATTCGGCTTTCACAGGTGCTTGTTATCCCGAGTGTTTTTCGGGGACTGACGGGAGGCGATACCCTATCAGGAATGTCCGGATGGAGCCAGTCCGGATTCAGTGCTGCTCCCGTTCAGATCAGGCCGGATCCGCATGGGGGGACGAAAATTTCGTCAATACTCATTAAAATGCCGGCTTGCTTCCAAATGAAGGGGCGGTACCAATATGCTGTGCGCGTTGCCAATATATCATGTAGAATGCGATTAATACTTTACCAGTTTACTCGGATACTTTAAACCGGTATTTTTCAATACGAACGGGGCGGACAGATTTCGCGCCCAGGTTTTAATCCTAAAACTCCCAAACTTTAAAATCCAGGAGAAGCAAATGGCGGATGTTTCACAATCACAGGTCGAAGATGCCATCAAAACATACATTGATCCCTATCTGGAAGGGGATCTGGTTTCAAACAAGGCAGTGAAAAATATTAATATTGATGGTGACAAGGTTACGGTAAATATCGAGCTGGGTTTTCCCGCCGATGGCTATAAAAAAGATCTGACGGCAAAGCTGAAGGATAAGGTCGAGGTGCTGGATGGCGTCACTGAGGCCCATTTCAATATTGTCCACAATATCACCGCCCATGCGGTTCAAAAGGGTGTGAAAACGATTGACGGCGTAAAAAATATCATTGCCGTGGCGTCAGGCAAGGGGGGGGTGGGCAAGTCCACCACTGCGGTCAACCTAGCCCTGGCCCTGTCCGCTGAAGGTGCGACCGTCGGTATTCTGGACGCCGATATTTATGGCCCCAGTCAGCCGCGTATGCTCGGTGTGTCCCAGCAGCCGGAATCCGCTGATGGCAAATCCATGGAACCGCTGAACAGCTACCACCTTCAGTCCATGTCGATCGGTTATCTCATTGATGAAGAAACGCCGATGATCTGGCGGGGTCCGATGGTCACCCAGGCGCTGGAGCAGTTGCTGAATGACACCAAGTGGAAAAATCTCGATTATCTGATTGTCGATCTGCCGCCGGGCACGGGCGATATCCAACTGACCCTGGCGCAGAAAGTGCCAGTTACCGGCGCCGTGATTGTCACCACGCCCCAGGACATCGCCCTGCTCGATGCCCGTAAAGGCCTGAAGATGTTCGAAAAGGTAGAAGTGCCGGTATTGGGGATCATCGAAAATATGAGCATCCATATCTGTAGCGAATGTGGCCATGAAGAACATATTTTCGGTTCCGGCGGCGGCGGACGCATGGCCGAACAGCATAACGTGGATCTGCTGGGATCCCTGCCGCTGGACATCTCTATTCGCACCAGCACCGATGAAGGCAAGCCCTCTGTGGTGGCGGATCCTGAAGGCCGTATCGCCGAGATTTATCGCGATATTGCCCGCCGGATAGCGGCCAAACTGTCACTGAGAGTTCGGGATTACAGCGCCAGCTTCCCGAATATCGTCATCCAGAATAACTAAAATGACGGAAGGCAAAGCTCAAAAAACGGGGAACATGTTGTTCCCCATTTTTTTGGTTTCCCCACAATTGGAGGTACGGCTTCAGCCGTACCTGTTCGCCTGAAGGTGAACCTGCACACGCGAATACCCCGTCTGCCTGTAGCGGGGAGATTGCCCATATCTACAAAGATGATTCTGTCATAGTAGCCTGTACCTCGTTCCCATGCTCCTGCGTGGGAATGCATAGGGTGACCGCGTGAAGTGAGCTATGGATTCCCACGCAGGAGCGCAAACCAGAAAACGGGTCTTGCGCACAGGCATTTGCCGTCGCCTCGGATTGATTGGCTAATGACGTATTGATTGCAAAGTTAATAACGCCCTGATTTTTTGTAAGTCTTTGTAAACTAAGAAAATAAATCAATAAAAAATCGTCTCAATAATAAAGTTTGCCCTGCCTGAGCCGATCCATTGTCTGTGCGATCTTTTAACTAACAAGCTTTTTATGCAATGCACTCTGCTCCTGGTTGGCAATGAAGAAAACATTCGCTGTCCACTCGTGCGTGTTCTGCGCCGCTACAGGCAACACCACTTCCACAAAGAGAAGATTCACCGGCAGACTGAGGATCATGGCGAACCTCCATTCCAAAAAAATACCGGGCATCGTGCTGCTTGTCCTGCTGCTCCTGGTTCTGATGTTGCCTTTCCTGAGTGCAATCTATCTGCTTGATGCACAGCTTCAAACACAGTCACAGTTCATTGAGCGGCAAAAAACAGGGATTCGCTATATCAACTTTCTGCGCAGGGTTCTGGAGCATGCCCAGCAGCACAGGGGGATGGGCAATGCCCGGCGCCACGGCGAACACGAATTTGATTCACGTTTGTCCGAACTTGACGCCGATCTTGATCAGGAAATACAGGAACTTGAAAACCGGTATGACCAGCTTGGAATCATACCGAGAACAAGCGGAAAAAGCATGAAGTGGTACAAGCAGTGGCTGAATTTGCAGCAACACCAGGTCGCCATGACAGCCGAGGATAATTTCGATGCCCATAACATACTTATCAATGAATACCTGGCTTCCCTTCAGGATGTGGCCGATGCGTTTGGCTTGACGCTGGACACTGATCTGGAAACCCGTTATCTAACGGATGCGATCATCCGGTTGCCTGCGCAAATTGAAAATATTGCTCAGATGCGCGGGCTGGGGACAGGCGCTGTCGCACGTTCCCGAATTGATCCGATAGAAAAAGAAAGACTTTTCTCTTTGAGCCAGCTTGTCAGCAAGGAGATGGAAAATCTGGTTCGCAATATGAACTTACTGTTTCGCTATGATGCTGCGCTGAAACCTCGCATGACACCGATACTCGATCAGGGTGTTGAGCAAACCAGCCGGTTTCTGATGATGACCTACCAGGATCTGGTTGAACCCGATACACCGGCGGTGCCTGCTGCGGTGTATTTTTCAGCAGGCACCGCCGCGCTCGATCACTTTTTTTATCTGTTTGACGCTATCCAGCAGGGACTTGACGGTGTACTTGCCAGACATCTGACGGATATTCGTTATAAACGGATTCTGCTTTGGGGGAGCAGTTTGCTGGTGGTGGTCGTGATGGTGATGATTTATTACATGTTCCTGCGTCAGCAAAAAACACGGCAGCGTTTATGGGGCGAACTGCACGAGAAAGAAGAACGCCTTGACCTGATCATGCGTGGCACCCGGGATGGTATCTGGGATTGGGATCTTCTGCATGATCGAATCTACTTTTCGTCACGCTGGAAGACGATGCTTGGCTACGATGATGACGAGATTGAGGATCGTTTTGCCGCGCTTCAGGCGCTGATCCATCCCGATGATCTGGGGCTGGCGCTGATGGCCTGGCTAGAATGCATGGAAGGTGAACAGGATGCCTTTGCCGTTGAGTATCGCCTGAAGACCCGAGAGGGGGGATATTGCTGGATACAGGCTCGCGGTCTGATATTAATGGATGAAGGGGGTAACCCTGTACGCATGGCGGGTTCACACACGGATATCAGCAAGCGCAAACAGGCCAATGAGGAAAAACGCCGTGCAGAGGAAGCATTGAGAAAAAGTCATGCCCAGCTTCAGGAGGCGCACCACCACTTGCAGGAAAGTCATGAACAACTGCTGCAGTCGGAAAAGCTGGCTGCCATTGGTCAACTGGCGGCAGGCGTGGCGCATGAAATCAATAACCCGGTGGGCTATGTTTATTCCAATTTGGGTACCCTGCAGGGGTATACCGATAGTTTGTGCAGGGTGCTGGCAAGGTATGAAAAGCTGGAATCACTGCTTGCGAAGGATGAACCTGAGTTGCAGCGATTGAGGGCGCTGAAAACCGATCTGGATTTGGAGTACCTCAAGAACGATGTTCGCAGCCTGGTCAGTGAGTCCCGTGAGGGCATTGCCCGGGTCAAGGGCATTGTTCAGGATCTCAAGGATTTTTCCCATGTGGATGAAGCCGAATGGCAATGGGCCGATCTTCACCGGGGTCTGGACAGTACGTTGAATATCGTTAACAACGAAATAAAGTACAAGGCCAACGTTGTCAGGGAGTATGGCGAGTTGCCTGCGGTAGAATGTCTGGCCTCCCAACTCAATCAGGTGTTTATGAATCTGCTGGTCAATGCCGCCCATGCCATAAAGGATCAGGGAACGATCACTATTCGTACCGGCATGGAAGGCGAGAACAAGGTCTGGGTGGACATCAGCGATACCGGCCGCGGCATCAGCGCTGAAAATATGAAAAAGATTTTCGATCCCTTTTTTACCACCAAAGGGGTGGGGAAAGGAACCGGGCTGGGCCTGTCACTTTCCTATGGCATCGTGAGCAAGCATGGCGGGCTTATCGAAGTTGAGAGCGAGAGGGGCAAGGGAACCACATTCAGAATATCGCTGCCCGTCTCCCGGTCGAATCAGAAGAAAGGAAAAGATTGAACATGAACGATCATAGCCATGATGCAGAGACCAGGACGGATAACAGCGCCTTGACGCTGCTATTCGTCGATGATGAACCTAATATTCTGTCATCGCTGAAGCGTCTGTTCCGTCCACAGGGATACCGGATACTTACCGCGCCAAGTGGCAGGGAAGGGTTGGCGGTGATGGAGCAGGAAACGGTGGATTTGGTTGTGTCCGATATGCGGATGCCCGAGATGGATGGCGCCGCCTTTCTGGAGCAGGCGGCCCATCGCTGGCCGGATACGGAGCGCATTTTGCTGACCGGCTACGCCGATCTCACTTCGACCATTGCCGCGGTTAATCAGGGACGCATCTATCGCTATATCAGTAAACCGTGGGAAGACAATGATATTCTGCTCACGATAAAACGCGCGCTTGAACAAAAGCGCCTGGAAAAGGAGCGCCAGCGTCTCGAAGCGTTGACCCGCAAGCAGAATACGCAACTGAAGGCGTTGAACGCCAGCCTCGAAGACAAGGTGGTGGCGCGCACCAGTGAATTGCAACAAACGGTCAGTTTTCTGGAGCTGGCGCAGCAGTCACTGAATGAAAGTTATTGCTCGACGGTGGAGGTTTTTTCGAATCTTGTCGAGATGCGTGAGCATCATGGCCGGGGCTGGAATCGCCGGATTGCGCGGCAGGTAGCGCAAATCGCGGAACTTTCAGGGATGGATTCAGAGGATGCGCAGGATCTTTATTATGCGGCGCTGCTGCGCAGTATCGGCAAAATCAGTCTCAGCGATCAACTGGTTCGAAAATCTTTCAGTACCATGAACGACTCCGAACACCGGATTTTCGTTCAGCATCCTCTGGTGGGCGCCGGTGTGCTGATAGCCCTGGAGCCGCTGCAGGGCGCGGCCGGCCTGATTCACCATCAGCATGAAAATTTCGACGGCTCAGGTTTTCCCGATGGCCTGACAGGTGAGGCGATACCCCTGGGCGCGCGGATACTGAAAGTGGCCGGTGACTACCACGATCTGCAACACGGCCTGTTGTTGAGCGTACATCTTGAGCCGAATCAGGCGTGTGATTATCTTCTTGAACAACGGGGCAGGCGTTACGATCCCAATGTGGTAGCCTTCTTCCAGAAGGTGCTGGGTCGTCTGGCAGACAGTCAGGATAAGCTTGCCGAGCGTAGCGTCAAATCCAACGGCCTGCAAAGTGGCATGGTGCTGTCACGGGATCTGATGCTTAATGACGAGATCCTGCTTTTGTCCCGGGGGCATCGCCTGAGTGAGGCTATTATCGGACGTATTTATCACATGGAAGAGTCGATTGATCGGGATCTCGAAATTTACGTGTTGATAGACAGGGAGGACTGATATGCACCGTCTCATGCTGGTGGATAATGATTCGTCCTGAGTGTGGAAAGCCGATGCGGATGGCAATTTCCCCGGCCAGCCTGTTAAAATGCCCGCCAATTCAAGCAGGAAAGGCAGACATGAGTATTAAATCCGACCACTGGATCCGGCGCATGGCCGAAAGCGAGGGTATGATTGACCCCTTCGAGACGGGCCAGGTGCGGGAAAACAGCGGTGGCCGAATCGTTTCCTATGGCACCTCCAGTTACGGCTATGACGTACGCTGTGCCGATGAATTCAAGATTTTCACCAATATCAATTCCGCAATAGTGGATCCCAAAGATTTCGATCACCAGAGCTTTGTCGATTTCAAGGGCGAGGTTTGTATCATCCCGCCCAATTCGTTCGCTCTGGCGCGCACGGTGGAATATTTTCGCATTCCCCGCAGCGTGCTCACCATCTGTCTGGGCAAGTCTACTTATGCCCGTTGCGGCATTATTGTCAATGTCACGCCGCTGGAGCCGGAATGGGAAGGTCATGTGACGCTGGAGTTTTCCAATACCACGCCACTGCCGGCAAAAATCTACGCCAACGAAGGCGTGGCGCAGATGTTGTTCTTCGAATCCGATGAAGTGTGTGGTACGTCGTATAAAGATCGCGGCGGCAAGTATCAGGGCCAGCAGGGTGTGACCTTACCCAAGGCCTAAATAGCTGTTCCTGATACCCGTCCACTTTAG
>DRJN01000256.1 GCA_011052165.1 Gammaproteobacteria bacterium | reverse complement strand
GCGTTGGAAAAGATCATTGCGTCGGCTCACCAGTCGATCCAGAAACAGCAAACCCTCGAGGTGATCGATTTCATGCTGCACCGCACGCGCTTCAAACCCTTCCATCTCATAGTCATGGACTTCACCCTGTTCATCCTGCGCCCGTAGCTGGATAGTTTTGGCACGGATGACATTGCCCGTGTAGTCCGGCACTGACATACAACCTTCACGGCCTTTGACCATGCCTTCCCATTCCAGAATCTCGGGATTGATCAGCACCAGCCGACCGTGCTGTTTGATCTTTGGTTTACTGGACACATCGACAATGACAATGCGTTGCAGATGCCCGACCTGAGGCGCGGCAATCCCCACACCACCGGGTCCGGCGCGCAGGGTCTGTTCCAGATCCTGAATAAATTCCCGCAGGACATCATCGAACCGGCTGACCCCGGCCGCCACCTCCTTCAGTCGCGGATCCGGGTATTTAAGAATATCCAGTATCGGCATCGCTTAGCCAAGCATAATATCAACAGGTTCAAGACTGGCGTCAACACCTTCCTGTTTGACAATCTCCAGGGCAGATTCCAACGCAGGGATCCCTTCGCCCGCATGACCTTCGATAGTCATAATATAAACCGGCTCGGCTTGCGTCCCCGCCACATCCGATTCCAGATCCAGAATATGCAGACCGGCCTCGGCCAGTACGCCGGTGACCCTGGCGACAATCCCGGCCCGATCTGCACCATAGACACTGATGCGCACATCCGGCTGTCGGTGATCATGCAGATGCCCCTCAATATGATCGAGATGCACATGCAGGGACAGGGATTCAGCCACACCATCGATACGTTCATGCAGGGCATGCAGGTTACCGGTAAACTGCACCATCAACATCATACTGAAGTTGCCGCCCAGACGTATCATCGACGCCTCACCAAGATTGCCCCCCTCCTCGAACAGGGCCGAGGTCACATGGGCGACAATGCCGGGGCGATCCTTGCCGACCAGGGTCAACATGTACCATTTATCATCTGTCATGCTTGACTCCTTAATTTTGACCAGTCACTGATTTTCACTGTTTCAATGCAGGACTGCATTTGCCCAGTAAATCACTGCAACACCCAACAGTATCAGACTTAACTGCTGTACAGTCGCAGAAAAATGTGTCCGTTTGTGCAATCCCGGAATCAGATCCGCCACGGCAATATAGATAAGATTGGAAACTGCCACCGCCAGCACATAGGGCAACAAAAACTGTGCGCCTTCAAAACTATAGTAAGCCGTCAGCGCACCGATGATGCTCGTCAGGCCGGAGATGACACTGAATAAAAACAGCGCCCGGCCGGGACTGAAACCACTATGCAATAATACCGCGAAGTCGCCCACTTCCTGCGGAATTTCATGGGCCGCAATCGCCAGACTGGTGACCACGCCCAGATGAAAATCAGTGAGAAAGGCCGAGGCGATTAACACCCCGTGCACCATATTGTGCAAGCCATCGCCCACCAGAATCAAAACCCCGGGGGTGCTATTCACTTTTGCGGATTCCTGGTGACCATGCGCCTCACAATCCTGGGCATGGCAGTGATGCCAGAGCACCATTTTTTCCAGGGTAAAAAAAAACAGGATTCCCAACAATATGGTCAACCCCAGGCCGTGAAAATCATGACTCAGCATCATGGCATGCGGCAGCAAGGCCAGAAACGCCGCGCCTAACAACGCGCCGATAGCGAAACTGACCAGATGCGGTAACAAACGCTGGCGCGGCGCATCCGGCAACAATAGATACACCGATGCCGCCAGCACACTCAGGACACCGCCCAGCAGGCTGAAAAGAATGATCCATGCAAGTAGAGACATATTTTTTTAATGCATTATTGTGGGGCAGGAAAAGATATTAACGCACAGCCAAAATCTCACTCAATCCCCAGCTTCTTGATTCGGTAGCGTAGCGCACGGAAGGAAATTCCCAGCAGTTTTGCGGCGGCGGTCTTGTTGTAGCGGGTCTGTTCCAGCGCCCTGCTGATGGCTTCGCGTTCCTGATCATTCAAAGCCGGCTCCAGCCCCTGCTTCATTCCATCCGGCCTGTCGACGATAATCGTATCCGTAAAATCCGGCGTGGCCTCGGGTAACTGTAGATCGCCGACCTGAATCGTCTTTCCGTCACAGAGGGTCATGGCCCGTTCCAGAATGTTTTCCAGCTCGCGCACGTTACCGGGAAAACGGTAGCGCTGCAAAGCCTGTAATGCAGATTTAGCAATCCGCGGATGCGGGGTTCCCCAGTGGCTGGAGATCTTTCGCAGCAGATGCTCTACCAGGATGGGAATATCTTCCGTACGCTGGTGCAACCATGACATGGGCAATTCGATCACATTTATGCGGTAATACAGATCCTGGCGGAAATGACCGGCCTCCACCATTTGCGCCAGATCCTTGTGGGTGGCGCTGAGGATGCGCACATCAACCGGAATCTCCGCCTGCATACCCACTGGCCGCACGGCCATCTCCTGAATCGCACGCAGCAGTTTAACCTGCATATTCAGCGGCAGATCCGCCACTTCATCCAGAAACAGGGTCCCGCCGTTGGCGGCTTGAAACAGCCCTTCCTTGTCACTGGCCGCGCCGGTAAAACTCCCCTTCTTGTGGCCAAAAAATTCACTTTCCATCAGTTCGGGCGGAATGGCGCCACAGTTAATCGGCACAAAACGCTGGTCCGCACGCGGACCCTGTTCATGAATCAGACGCGCCGCCAGTTCCTTACCCGCACCGGAGGGGCCGCTGATATAGACCGGTGCCTGCGAACGGGCCAGCTTGCTGATGGTTTGCCGGGTTTTCTCCATAATCACGGAATTACCCAGCAGCATAAACTGGCTCGGCGCCGGTTTCGGCCTGTCGGACAGCTTCAGCGCACTTTTCACCAGATTACGCAGGGCTTTCAGATCCACCGGCTTGGAAACGAAATCAAATGCCCCCGCCTTGAGCGCCTCAATCGCCGTTTCCATATTGCCATGGGCACTGATCATGGCCACCGGCACCTGCGGCGCCGTTTTCTGAATATGACGGACAAAATCAATGCCGTCGCCATCGGGCAAACGCATGTCCGACAGACAAAGATCAAAGCTCTCTGCCGCCAGCAGTTTACGCGCCTCAGCCAGATTCTGCGCGCAACGGCAGCTCACGCCCATGCGTGAGAGCGTGATCTCAAGTAACTCGATGATGTCGAGCTCATCGTCAATGATTAAGGCCAGATAGTCTTTGCTCACTCCGGAATCCCACTCCATTTTTCGTTAGTTCATATGTCGGCGCGGATCCTGAAAACTGATGCGAAAACAGCTACCGCCGGTGGCAACCGGGATGTATTTCACATTTGCCTGATTGCATTCCGCCAGTTCCTGGGAAATATAAAGTCCCAATCCGGAACCGGTATTTGAAGTGGTGTAAAACGGCTCAAAAATATGCTCAACCGCATCCGCAGGGATACCGGAGCCATGGTCAATCACATCCAGGAACGGCCGTTGCCGATCTTGCACCACGCCGCCGCGCAGTTCCACCCGTGGATGGCCCTGATAATCCTGACTGTAACGCAAGCCATTCTCACACAGGTTGGTCAGAATTTGTTGCAAATGAGTGGCATCGAAGCGAATTTTAATATCCACCGGATCGACCTCGACTTTCACCTGATCCTGTTCAGCCGGATGCACAATCATGAAATCATTGATAAAGCGCTGTAGGAAATGATTCAGATTGAACACCTCGGAATGGGACTGATCCCGCCGCCGTCCCAATTGCATAATACTTTCGATGATCGTGTTCATACGCTGTGACTGATCGCTGATAATACGCGTCAGGCGCTGATCGTGCCTGTCCAGACGGGGTGATTCAGCCAGAAGTTGACCCGCATGGCTGATCGCGCCCAGGGGATTGCGGATCTCATGCGCAATACTGGCTGTCAAACGGCCTAATGAGGCCAGTTGCAACTGCTGCGCCTGTTGCGCCACCGCTGACGCATCCTCGAGAAAAATAAGCACGCCGCTGTTTTTCTCCTGACCAATACGGGCAAAGCGCGGCACGATATTGTAATATTCCGTACTCGGCGCAAAACCCTGCACCTTCATTCCCGGTTGCTGCTGCCACTTACGAAAAATATGCGCCAGTGGCGGTGAGATTTTTTCGAGTACCGGATCGTGGGCAATAGAAGGCATCCCAAACATGTGCCAGGCGGATTCGTTCATCAGCCGCACCACTTCGTTATTATCAATCACCACGATGCCGGTCTGCATGCGTTGGATGATGTGCTCGGTCAGTTCCGCCATGTTGGCCAGATCCACGCTGCGCCGGATCGCCAGCGCCTCGCTCTCGCGGATCCGCCGGGCAAAAGCATAGGCCACGATGACGGTGATAAACAGTGTCAGCCCCAATATCCCCGCCTGGGTATAACTGTTATCCAGCATGCCTTCCATCGTTCGGTCGTAAACGACCTCGGCCAGGACCATCAAGGAAGCAATCGAGGCCAGAAACAGAGCCTGACGCCGTCCGCTGACCAGAATACTGCCACCGGCGATAACGATAATCAGCAAGGTGCCCAGACCGCTGCTGATTCCGCCACTGGCATGCATCAGCACCACCGTGGCAAGAATATCGACGCTCACATGCAGGTAGATCTGGGTCTGAAACCCCGGCCACTGCCAGCGCAACAGAAAAATAAACGCACAGGCAAAGATCAGATAAAGCAGGGAAGTGTAGAAAAACAGATAGGGATCACGGCTGGCCAACGGGTGAAACTGTAAGCCGAACATAAAAATGAGGGTAAAAAAAACGGATATCAGCAGCCGGTACTTGTTCAGAAAACCCAGTGGCCGCCAGGTATATTCCAGGCTGTCCCGGCCCGTGCTGCGTTTGAGCTGGTTAAGTGGATTGCCCATATTCAGCTAGCAGGATTAGGAGGATGCGGCACGTTTTCGGTGTTCGTCGGAACAATAATATTTGCCCTGCGCCTGTAAGGCTTCGTTTTGAGGAACATGCAGGCCACAGTCAGCGCAACAGACCATGGTTTCAATTTTTGCCGGGCGCCCCGGTTTTTTATGATCCCGCGGCTGATCCAGCGAAGCCAGCCAGCGACAGGTCAGGCTGTAAATCAGCCAGGCAATAATAAACATCACAACAAGACGAACCAGACCCATGGGCTTTCCCAAAATTTAAAGACAGGACAAAGATACAAGGGAAAAGGGGAAAGATACAAGAAGAAAGACATCAGGATCCACCGTTACTTGTATCTCTCCCCCGGTATCTTGTATCTTAAATAGATACCGGAACTCCGGCAAACCAGGCGAAATGGGCAATAAAATAAAATGAATCTGCACGAATATCAGGGCAAACAGTTATTCCATGACTACGGCATCCCGGTTCCCGAAAGCCGGGTCGCCGCCACGGCCGAAGAAGCGCTGGCCGCCGCGAAGATGCTGGGCACGTCGCGCTGGGTAGTGAAAGCGCAGGTGCATGCCGGTGGACGCGGCAAGGGTGGGGGCGTCAAATTGCTGGAAAATGAGACCGCACTGCATGACTATGCCACTGCCTTGCTGGGTTCGCATCTGGTCACCCCGCAAACCAGCGCTCAAGGTCAGCCAGTCGAGCATGTGCTGATCGAAGCACCCTGTGATATCGAACACGAGTTCTATCTGGGCATCCTGGTCGATCGCACCCGCTCGCGCATCGTTTTTATGGCGTCTACCGAAGGCGGCATGGACATTGAAGACATCGCCCGCAAGCAGCCGGGAAAGATTCTCACCGTGGTCGTTCATCCCGCCGTGGGCCTCATGCCCTATCAGAGCCGCAAACTGGCCTTCAGTCTCGGCCTTGCCCAACATACCCGAACTCTTCACCGGATCATGGCCGGACTCTACCGTCTGTTTACCGAGAAAGATCTGAGTCTGCTGGAAATCAATCCGCTGGTACTGAACAAGCAAGGTGAACTGCTGGCGCTGGATGCGAAAATCAACATTGACGACAACGCCCTCTACCGCCATACCGGCCTGGCCACCCTGCGTGACATCTCGCAGGAGGATGAAAAGGAAGCACGCGCAGCGGAACACGGTCTCCACTACGTCAGTCTTGAAGGCGATATCGGCTGCATGGTGAATGGCGCCGGGCTGGCGATGGCCACCATGGATCTGATCAACCTCTACGGTGGACAACCTGCCAACTTTCTCGACGTAGGGGGCGGCACCAGTGCGGGAAAGGTTGCTGAGGCTTTCAAGATTATTATTTCCGACCCCAGCGTAAAGGGCATCCTGGTCAACATCTTCGGTGGTATCGTGCACTGTGATCTCATCGCCGAGGGCATCATTCAGGCGCTCAGGAACATTCAGCTTACGGTTCCCGTGGTGGTGCGCCTGGAAGGCACTAATGCCCATGCCGGACGCGCACTGCTGGCGCAAAGTGACCTGACCATCACCGCCGCTGAGAGCCTGGATGACGCGGCACAAAAAATTATCGCCGCCGCCCGCGAGTGGCCACAGGGGAAAGCAAAATAATGGCCATTCTGATCGATAAAAACACCCGGGTTATTTGCCAGGGCTTCACCGGCAAACAGGGCAGCTTTCACTCCGAACAGGCCATCGCCTACGGCACCCGGCTGGTCGGCGGCGTCACCCCCGGCAAGGGGGGCCAGACCCACCTCGAACGTCCGGTCTTCAATACCGTGGCCGAAGCCGTGAACGAGACGAGTGCTGAGGCCAGTATGATCTACGTACCCGCTGCGTTTGCCGCTGATGCCATTCTCGAAGCGGCGGACGCTGGCATCAAGGTCATCGCCTGCATTACCGAAGGCATTCCCGTGCAGGATATGCTCAAGGTTAAAGCCGCGCTGACCGGCACCGGGGTTAACCTTATCGGTCCCAATTGCCCCGGCATCATCACGCCCGGCGAATGCAAAATCGGCATCATGCCCGGCATGATTCACCAACCCGGCAACATCGGCATCGTCTCCCGCTCCGGCACCCTCACCTATGAGGCGGTGCATCAAACCACCCAGGCCGGACTCGGCCAGAGTACCTGCCTCGGCATCGGCGGCGATCCCATTCATGGCCTGACGTTCATCGACTGCCTGCGCCTGTTTGAGGCCGACCCACAAACCCGTGGCATCATTATGGTCGGTGAAATCGGCGGTAGCGCCGAGGAAGAAGCGGCTGACTTTATTCGTAGCGAGATCCGTAAACCGGTCGTCGCCTATATCGCCGGCGTGACCGCCCCGCCCGGCAAACGCATGGGCCACGCCGGGGCCATCATCGCCGGTGGCAAGGGCACCGCCAACAGCAAGTTCGCGGCACTCGAAGCCGCCGGTGTCCGCGTCACCCGGTCGCCTGCAAAAATGGGCAGCACCATGCTGGCTTTGCTGGAAAAATAAACGACCCCGCCGCAAGCGAACGGGGTATTAAACCTAAAGAGAGTAAACCCTTCATCATGAATTCCGTTAGCGACTCTACCTCCCGGTGCATCGCCGTGGCCCAGATCAATCTGCTGGTGGGCGATATCGAGGGCAATGCCACGGCTATTATCGAAGCCGCTATCCATGCGCGTGATGAGCTTGGCGCACAGGCGGTAGTCTTCCCCGAGCTGGCGCTGTGCGGCTACCCGCCGGAAGATCTGCTCCTGCGTCCGGGCATGTATGAACGCATGGATGCCGCCATGCGACACCTGCAAGCCGAGATTACGGGCATCCACGCCCTTGTCGGCTTTGCACAAAAAACACCCGCAGGCGTTTATAACGCAGCGGCCGTCATTGCGGATGGTGCCATCCTCGCGGTGGCGCGCAAACACCATTTGCCTAACTACAGCGTCTTTGATGAAAAGCGCTATTTTATTGCGGCCAATAACACCTGCGTATTCGAACTACAGGGCGTGCCGGTGGGCGTCTGTATCTGCGAAGACATCTGGTATCCCGAACCGGCAGCGAAACTGCGTGCCGCCGGGGCGCAATTGATCATCAATATTAACGCCTCCCCCTTTCACAAGGACAAGGGGCCGGAACGTGAAAATATCGTCCGCGAACGTGTCAGGGAAAATGCTGTCCCGATCCTTTATACCAACCTGGTCGGCGGTCAGGATGAGCTGGTTTTCGACGGCGCCTCCTTTGTGATGTCGGCAGAAGGAGAAATCCGCCAGCGCATGCCAAATTTTGAGGCCGGCATATTCCCGCTGCAATTTGATCTCAGGGACAAGAAACTCCTCCCTCGACCCGCCCCGCAATCTTTTCAGAGCGGGACGGATCAGAATGCCTTGATCTATCAGGCGCTGGTGCTGGGCGTGCGCGACTTCGTGCGTAAGAACGGTTTCAGCAGTGTCATCATCGGTCTCTCGGGCGGCATTGACTCCGCCCTGACGCTAGCGATTGCCGTCGATGCCCTGGGGGCCGAAAACGTTGAAGTCGTCATGATGCCTTCTCGCTATACCGCCGATATGAGTGTCGAGGATGCCACCGAACAGGCACGCAGCATGAAAGTGAAATACCATGTTCTGCCGATTGAACCGGCCTTCAATGCTTTTCTCGACATATTAAAAGAGGAATTTTCCGGCCGCCCGGTGGATACTACTGAAGAAAACATTCAGGCCCGCTGCCGCGGCGTGTTGCTGATGGCCATTTCCAACAAAAAAGGCAAAATGCTGCTCACCACGGGCAACAAAAGTGAAATGGCCGTAGGCTACGCCACCCTCTACGGCGATATGGCCGGCGGCTATGATGTGCTCAAGGACGTCCCCAAAACACGGGTCTATCAACTCTCTCATTATCGCAACCGGATCACGGCCGTGATCCCGCAACGGGTGATCACTCGTCCCCCCTCGGCCGAGCTGGCGCCGGATCAGAAAGACAGCGACAGCCTGCCGGACTACGATACCCTGGATGCCATTCTTGAGCGCTATGTGGAACAGGACCAGGGGCTGGAAGATATCGTCGCCGCTGGCTTTGAGCGGGACACCGTCGCACAGGTATTGCAACGGGTCGATCGCAACGAATACAAGCGCCGCCAGGCCGCACCCGGGGTTCGCATCAGTCCACGCGCCTTCGGTCGCGACCGCCGCTACCCTATTACCTCAGGCTATGGTCGCCACCGCACACAGGATGATCATTGAAAATTAACGAAAAATAGACAATCATGGCGAACTAAACAGGTTTATATAAAAACGGAAGGACGGCCCAATGAAAAAAATCGAGGCGATCATCAAACCTTTTCGGCTGGATGACGTGCGCCAGGCGCTCTCCGGCATGAACGTCACCGGCATGACGGCAAGTGAAGTCAAGGGTTTTGGCCGGCAAAAGGGGCACACCGAACTGTATCGTGGCGCGGAATATGTCATCGACTTTCTACCTAAGGTAAAAGTGGAAATTGTGGTAGCGGCCGGTATGGTGGATCAGTGCATCGAAGCCATCGTCAATGCCGCCCGCACCGGCAAGATTGGCGACGGCAAGATTTTTGTCAGCGATATTGAGCGCATCGTGCGTATTCGCACCGGCGAAGAAGGCAAAGAAGCTATTTAGAACAG
>DRJN01000255.1 GCA_011052165.1 Gammaproteobacteria bacterium | reverse complement strand
TGCGGATCGTAATCCATCAGCGCAGTGGTGAAGCCCTGTTGGGCATACAGGCTCGCCAGGTTGGTCGCAATCGTGGTTTTACCACAGCCACCTTTGGAATTGAGAACGATGATTTTTTGCATGTTTCTGCCGAACATTGATCCTTTATGTATAGCCTGAATCCGTAGATCCAGACCAATCTCCTGTTTTTCAACCGAGTTTATCGGCCGAAAATGCCGTGACTCAAGTATATTAAGGTGCACCAGTCGATAATTTCAACCAATAAACATCATTTTTGATACAAAGCAATGACAGCGCTTCGACAAACCCGGCTACCCGTGGGCTTAAGGAAAAAGAGCGTTTATTCTCCCTTATATTCCCTCACCCCCACCCTCTCCCATAGGGAGAGGGGGCTATGGTGCCAATACTGTTGCAACGATTAATACCTGGCTCCTAGACCTCCAGCCGATCACCGGCTTTCGATACCCACCGGTAGAGCACCGGGAGCAGAAAAATTGACAGGATGATGCGCGAGAGCAATCCCCCTACCACCACTATAGCAAACGGCCGCTGGCTGTCGCTGCCGATTGCGTGGGAAAACGCGGCGGGCATCAACCCGACGCACGCGACAAGGGCTGTCATTAAGATGGGTCGCAGGCGCACTGCGGCACTCTGACGCGTTGCCTCATCGATAGAAAGACCCGCGCGCCGGAGTTTATTCGCGTGACTGATGAAAATAATGCCCGTCTGGACCGAGATACCAAAGAGCGCCAAAAAGCCAAGAGCAGAACTGACACTCAAGTTCGTCCGCAATATCCAAAGCGCGAGCAAGCCACCTTCCGGCATCGTCAGAATCACGCTGAGCGCAAGCATCAAGGGATATTTCAGGTTCCCGTACAGCCCGAACATGATGAAGAATATGAGCGTCAGCGCCAGCGGGACGATGATGAGCATCTCCTTTTTGGCATGAAGCAGATCCTTGTATTCGCCGCCCCAGCTCATTTCATAACCGACCGGGAGGTGCACCCCTGCGGCGACCGAGCGGCGAGCCGCGGCAACCGCCGATCCCAGATCGCGTCCCACCACAGAGTACTGCACGCCGATGTAGCGCGAACCTTTCTCACGGTAGATGAACGAGGCCCCCTGACCCACCTTCAGCGTCACGAAGGTCGACAACGGCAGGCGCTGACCACCAGGGGTCGTGACCAGGAGTCGTCCGATCGCTTCAGGGTTATCGCGATAGCGCTTGCCCATGCGAACCACCAGGTCGAACTGCCGTTCTCCCTGAATCACCTGCGTCGCCGGTACGCCGCCCACAGCGGACTCGATCAGGTTGTTGAGGGTCGCAACGTCAAGACCGTAACGCGCCACCTTCTGCCGATCGATCTTCACATTGAGACTGGGCTGACCGAGTTCACGCACGACAATCACATGCTTGATCCCCCGCACCCTGATAATCCGGCGTTTGATCTCCAGTGCGAGCTTCTCGAGTTCGTGCAAATTGGAACCATACACCTTGACCGCCAGCGAGCTCTTCAAGCCGGTGGAGGCCTCGTCCACCGCATCCTCGGCAGGCTGGGTGTAGTTAAAAATGATCCCGTGGAAAGCCTTGAGCTTGTTATTGATCGCCGCGATCAACTGCTTCTTCGTCCGGATGCTGCCTGTCCAGGAATCATAGGGTTTAAGCCCGACATAGAACTCGCAGTTGAAGAAGCCAGTAGGATCCGTCCCGTCATCCGGTCGTCCGTGCTCGTCCGCAACGGTGGTGACCTCGGGGAAACTCATCAGAATCTTTCTCACTTTGGGTGCGATTTTTTTCGATTCATTGAAGCTGATCGTGTAGGGCATTGTGGCCCGTACCCACAGTGCTCCCTCGTCGAGCGTCGGCATGAACTCCGTGCCGATCCCGAACAGGGTCAGTGCCGAAACGCCGAACGCGATCACACACGCAGCGAGCGTCAGCTTCGGTCGCGCCAGCGCACGGTCGAGCGTGCGGACGTACCAGCTCTTGAAAGCGCCGTAGATGCGCCCTTCACGATCGGTCACCCCTTTGCGCATAAACAGTCCACACAGCACCGGCAGTAGCGTCAGCGAGAAGACCAAGGTACCGAGTAGCGCGAAAACAACCGTGTCCGCCATTGGCGCGAACAACCGTTTCTCGGGTCCGGTGAGCGCGTAGATCGGGAGGTAACCGGCGATAATCACGGCCGTCGAATAGAAGATGGGACGCCCCACGTCCTTCGCCGCACCGAGTACGGCATCGTGGATCGGTATACTCTGATCACCGACACCGCGTTGACCAAGCTCACGAAAAATATTCTCGACCATAATCACGCCGGCATCCACCAGAATCCCAAAATCGACCGCCCCCAGCGACAACAGGTTGACCGGCACATGCCGGAACCTGAGCAGGAGGAACGCCGTGGCCAGGGCGAGCGGGATGGTCGATGCGACGATCAGACCGGTGCGAAAGCTGTGCAGGAACAGCACCAGGATCAACACCACGAGCAGGACGCCGAGCAGCAGGTTGTGCTCGACCGTCCTCGTCGTCAGCTTAATAAGATCGCTGCGGTTGTAGAAGGAGTGGATGCGCACGTCACGCGGCAGAACGTGCTGATTGAGATAGCGGGTCTCCTTCTGGACACGCTTGAGTACAGTCTGCGCCGAGTCGCCGGTGCGCAGAAAAATCACGCCTTCGACCGCATCATCCCGTTTCTCGAAGCCGAACTGTCCGAGACGCGGCGCGTGGCCAATACGCACCTTGCCGACATCGTCGACGCGGATGGGGACACCATTGTGCGTGGCAATCACCACGTTCCGGATATCGCCGAGATCGGTAAGACGCCCCAGGCCACGCACGTAGAAGAACTGCCCGCCCTGCTGGTAGAAACCTCCACCCGCGTTCTGGTTGTTGTTTCCGAGCGCCGCGATCACATCCTGGACTGATATCCGATAGGTATTGAGCGCATTCGGGTCGAGAACAACCTGGTACTGCCGCGTCGTTCCGCCGAGTGCGGAGTCATCGGCCACACCGGGGATCGCCTTGAAGCGCGGGTACAGGACCCAGTCCTGCAAGACCTTCAGCTCCTGCGACGAGCGATCCGGACTGTCCAGTACATAGCGGTAGATCAAGCCCGATGGCGAGAACAGCGGTGCCATAGAGGGCGTGACGCCCCCCGGAAGACTGGCATCGCCCATACACTGGAAGATCTGCTCCCGGTTGAAATAGGCGTCGGTGCTATAGTCGAAAACCAGGTTGATATCGGACAGACCATAGAGCGATACAGAACGCTGGATGTGAAGCCCGGGGGTGCCGGTGCAAGCGATCTCCAGTGGAATAGTGATCAGTCGCTCAACTTCTTCGGAGGCGTGACCCGGCCACTGCGCGACGATCTCCACACTCGGCGGGGAAAGATCGGGATAGGCATCGACCGGCGCCTGGCGAAAGGCCCAGGCACCCGCTACGAGCGTAGCGAGCGCAGCCATAATCACAACGAATCTCTGGCGAAGCGAGGCGGCAATGAGCTTGTGGATCATGCGTCAGCGCTCCAGATTGTCAGCGAACTGGACAAACAGCGCCCCATCGGCCAGCACCTTGTCTCCGCCCTTGAGTCCGTTAACGATGATGGTCTTGTCGATATCGACCTGCGACCCGAGCGTCACATGGCGGCGCGCAAACGTCCCCGGCCGGACCTGGATGTACACGAACGGCAGATTGTCCTCGTCGCGCAGCAGCGCCACATCCGGCAGGAGAATCACGACGACGGGTTTGGCCGGAACAATCTGAACATCGACGTACATGCCCTGCTTGAGCTGGCCGCCAGCGTTGTCGGCAGCGATCCGCACCGGGATCGTCAAGGTATCCTGATCGATCGATGCCCCGATGTAGGTGACCTTCCCGTCGATGGGCACACTCGACACGGGGGAGTGGATAATGGCGCTGTCACCGATCTGCACGTCGCGCAGATCCTGCTGATAAAGCTGCGCGATCACCCAGACGGCGGTGGGATCGGTGATAGTAAAGCACGGCGTGCTCCCCGCCAGAACCGGCTCACCGACCGAGATGTTGCGCGCTACCACGATCCCTGATATCGGCGAACGCAGCACGGCCTGGCTGCTGGTGCCGCCCGTGATCGCCGCACGGGAAAGATCATTGGTGACTGTCGCCTTCGCTGCCGTCATGTCGAGCTGGGCTTGCTGTAGCTCTTCGAGCGCAATCGCCTTGTGCGCGTAAAGATCCTTGTCACGTGCGAGAATGACCTTTTTGATCTCCAGCGACGAGCGGTCACGCGCGATGTTCGCCACCATGGTGGAAGAATCCGGGCTTGCGATCGTCAGCAGCACTTCGCCGGACTTTACGTGATCCCCTTCGTAGACCTTGATTTTGGCGACCTTGCCGCTGACGAGCGGGACTACGCGGCTTGTCTTGAGCTCATTAAAGTCGACCAGCGCGGGGACCCTGACTGGAAGGATTACCGGTTTCTTTTCGACGGTGACAACATTGATGTGTCTGCGCTGCACCTTCGACACTGTGAAAAGGCTCGGCCTGGACGATGCTGCACCCTGTCCATTGTCCTGGTTTGCCGACCGGGAGCAGCCGGGAAGAATAAAGAGTAGTGGCAAACACAACGCCAGCGAGCGCGTGAGCCGACCAGAGACGAAGTAAACGAGGATGCTGAATTTCATTGCAAATCCTTTCCTGAAACGAACTTGATATTGGCGGCGGCGAGCACAGCACCCGCCTCGGCGGTCCGGTAGGCGCGTTGCACGTCGCGATAGCTGGATTCGGCATCGAGAAAGTCAAGCAGCGAACCACGACCTTCCTCATAGGAATGACGGGCAATATCGAGCGACTCCCTGGCAGTCTTGACGAAGTCGTCGTTATAGGCGAGCAACCGCTGCTGGCTGGTTCGCCATTGCTGAACAGCGCGCGCAACATCGGCGCGGATCTGTGCGCGGAAAGCATCGATCGCGAGACCGGCCTTCTGGTAGTCCGCCTGTGCCCGCTTGATATTCCCATGGTTGCGGTCGAAGAGCGGCATCGTGGCGGTAAGCTCCAGATCATAGCTGCCGTCGGTGCCCGGCTCCCGATTGTAGTCCGCCAACACCCCGATGTCGGGAATGATCTGCCGCCGGGCCAGGGTCAGTGCAGACCATGCGCTCGATTGCTGATCGCGTAAGGCGCGGTAGTCGGCGCGATTCTGCAGCGCCTGCTGGAGTACCGTGTTTACCACTGGATCCTGTGGCATCTTCGGTGAATCGAGCGAACCCACAACCTGATAGTGCGGTGCGAGAACGCCCTCACCCACCAGACGCCTTAGTTCGAGACGTTCGTTGATCAAGTTCTGATTCGCTTCGCGCACGGCATCATCAACCTGCCGCGCCTGGATGCGCAGCTTTAACACCTCACCAAAGGAGATCTTGCCGTCCTTATAGCGGATCTCGTTGATCTTTACCGATTGCCGGAACGTATTCTGATCCTGCTTCGCAAACTCCAGCATGGAACGATCGAGCAGCACGGTGACGAATGCGGTCTCGACGGACATGGCAAGCTGGCGATGCATGGCGAGACGGCCTGCGCGGGCCGCGCTCACGCCGGTCTTTGCAATGGCAATACGTGCAGCGCGTTTTCCACCAATCGGAATCGTCCAGGTAAAGCCGAACTGGTTCGGAGTGGGTGCCTGGGCGGGCCGGATCTCCCTGCCCAGCGTATACACAAAAATATCGGGGTTCGGCAACACTTTGGCCTGCTCCACCCCGCCCCGTGCGGCGACCACGTTCTGCTCCGCGGCTCGGCTGTCCGGATTGTGGGCAAGCGCCAGGCGAATGGCCTGCGAAGCGCTCACCCACTTCACGCCTTCCTGCGCCCTGGCAGCATTGGCAGACAGGAGACCCACGCTGAACAGGCAAAGTGCGACGAGCGTACATCTGTGGATGATACGTGTACTGGAGGAGGCCCACATAATAAGGTGATGGATAATAATGTAACTGATTTTTTGTGGATAACAGCGGCGTTGTGCGCACAACCGGATATCCGTGTTCTCGATATCGACACAGGGGCTTTGCTGGAGCGAAGCCGCACGACGGTGGACGGTGCAACGGGAATCGGCGCGGGGACTCTGTTGGATTTTGCCATAAAGATCATGGCTAAGCACCAACCTGCATACAATTCCCTCGGCTGTAAAATTATACTTGATAATTGTGCTGAATAGCTACATTTGTTATTTGTTTAATTGCACGGATTACAGGTATTTTCTAATGGTATATTCCAAACACATTACCTGATTGGGTTCTTAACCCAGGCATTCATCTTCCCTCGACCACCTGGATTTGACAACAGGACTCGCCGCACATTAAAGTAGCACCGTCTTAGTTTCAGGTGCTTCATAATAGTGAAGTGAAACGGGAAGCCGGTGCGTCTTATCCTTACGATATCACAATTCCGGCGCTGCCCCCGCAACGGTAAGCAAGTCAAGATGGTCCTTCATGCCACTATCTGTCAGCGACGGATGGGAAGGCGGATTCATCGGAGTCAGAGATAAAGACTCCACTTGCGAGCCCGGAGACCGGCCTGAAACCTTCACTGTGTTGCGGAGGGTAAACACGGGGCCGGTTTTACTGCGCCCATTAGATTCCTCTGCACGCATACCATGTCTATACGCGGGTGAGCGTTTACCGAGGAATCATCATGAAAAACACCTGTTCAGCAAGCACACTGTTATCCCCACTCTTTAACCCTGTCATTGCAACGGCGCTGATATCACTGTCCCTGCTCTCACCGTCCCTGCAGGCGCAAGAACAGAATGCCGTAATCGTCACCGCCACACGCACCGCCGAGACTGTCGATGATTCGCTGGCTTCTGTCAGCGTGATTACCCGGGCCGATATCGAAAAAAGTCAGGCCGAGGATGTGATCGACCTGCTGCGTCTGCAATCCGGCATCGATATCGCTCGTAATGGCGGTCCTGGCGCCAGCACCAGCCTGTTCCTGCGCGGCACCAACTCCAACCAGACCCTGGTTTTGATCGATGGCGTGCGCGCCAGTTCGACCACGACCGGCACCTTTGCCTGGCAGCATCTGAATACCAGCGATATTGAGCGGATTGAAATTGTGCGCGGTCCGCGCGCCGCACAATACGGCTCGGATGCCATTGGCGGCGTCATTCAGATTTTCACCCGCAAAAACAAAACCGCCCACCTGCGGGTAATGGGCGGCTCCTACAAAACCGCTCTGATCGAAGCCGGTATCGGCGGCGGCGATAAAATTAAATATAGTCTGAATGCAACGGGCAGAAGTTCCGAAGGGTTTTCCCGCACCAGCCAGAAAAGCAGTTCCTATAATGCGGACAAAGATGGCTATCGTGACCAAAGTCTCAGCGGCAATATTCTGTTTCCGCTGGCCGGTAAAACCAGCCTGAAAGTCAGCGGCTGGTACAGTAAAAGCAACGTTGAATACGATGCCTATGGCGGTGGCTATGGGGTTAGCGATAACAGCAACAGCACCCTGGACGTGCGCCTGAAGAACCAGACCACGGCCATCTGGAGCCAGACTCTGAGCGCAGGTCTGGCCACGGATGACAGTAAAGACACCAGCTCATCTATTTCGCGCATAAAAAGCCAACGGGTGATGGCCGACTGGCAACATGATCTAACTCTGAGTCAAAACAGCCTCCTCAGCCTCGGTCTCAGCACCTATACTGACCGGGCCAGTAATGTTTCGATCAGCGGCAACAACAGCCGCTTTGATGAGTCCATTACCAACAACGCGGTATTTGCCATCCTGCAAAGTAGTGTTCGCGGCAATGACTTTTCCTTAAGCGCGCGGGTCGATGATCATGAGCGTTTTGGCAAAAATAATACGGGGCAGGCCGCCTGGGCGTATAACCCCAGCCAGAAACTGCGCGTGCTGGCCTCCTACGGCACCGCTTTTCGCGCCCCCGACATCAATGAACTGTATTATCCTAATTACGGCAATCCGGCTCTGAACCCGGAAAAATCCAGCACGGCCGAACTGGGCCTGCGTTATCAGCTTGATCCGCACCAGAAACTGCGAATTAATGCCTATCACACCCGCATCACCGATATGATCCAGAGCGTGCCCATCGCTCTTTACACCTATGAAGCCACCAATATTGGCAAAGCAAAAATTGACGGTCTGGAGATTGAGCACGAACTGACGCGGGGTGCCTGGACCCTGCTAAGCAACTTCACGCTGCAAAAAGCCATTGATGACAGCGATAAATCTGATTTACTACGCCGTCCACGCCAAAAGTTATCCATGCAACTACACCGCCAGTTGAATAAAAATGGCAGCATCGGGATGGAATGGATTTATGCCTCTGCGCGCAAAGACTACGGTAACGTGAATCTCGATGCCTACAACCTGGTCAATCTGTCTGCCCGTTACCCGATACACAAAGGCATCTGGCTGGATGCCCGCCTGGAAAATCTGTTTGATGCCCACTACCAGTTGGTCAGCAACTACAACACTCCGGGGCGTTCCCTTTACATTGGCATTAATTATGTGCCCACAAAATAGCCCCATCCCGCCATGAACGCTAATGCCCGCACCCTTGCGTGGCGATGGCGAGCGGACCCTGCGGATAACCCCATGAGCGGTTATCTGCATGGCCCGCTGGGACTCATGCTGGGGCTGTCCCTGGGCATCCATTTGCTGGTGCTTATATGGTTAAGCTTACCACCACAACACGTCCCCCTTACCTTAGCGAGCGCCGATCTTGCTATCCATCTACAATACAGCCGGGCTAAAACAGCATCACAGACTTCCCGTCCCCCCTTAAAGCCGGTGATAACCGCGGCTTCCCGGCCTGTTCCGGTCCCGGTTCTCATCCGGACAAAGCCCGTTAAAACACGGGAATCCCGGCCGCTCATCACTAAACCCCCAGTCGCGGTTAAACCCGCGCAAACAGAACCTGCTGAAACAACAAAGATCCAGAAAACAACGATCACCGCTCCCCATGCATCCCCTGCTGCCCGCCACAAACTGACGGAAAAACCAGCCGCCGCGCGGCTCAATATGAGCCGCGTCATCAGCCGTGTGCAGCGGGATCTGAAACAGTATTTTTATTATCCGCGTCTGGCGCGTCGAAAGGATATTCAGGGTACGGTTATTCTTGGCTTTGCCATTAACCTGCGGGGAACACTCGTTAATATTCATGTGGTTAAAAGTTCCGGCTTCGCTATTCTTGACATGGCTGCCGAGGATGCACTGTTAAAGTTACATCATCTGGATGGATACGAA
Source organism: Gammaproteobacteria bacterium (assembly GCA_011052165.1). Classification (GTDB taxonomy): domain Bacteria; phylum Pseudomonadota; class Gammaproteobacteria; order UBA6429; family Thiohalophilaceae; genus JAADGZ01. The sequence continues at coordinate 6,980 of DRJN01000255.1, read as the reverse complement.
GACTGGCAAGCAGATAATCATTTTCTTGAGTTACCCGTTATCTACAGACTGACAGAGAGTTAAAACTATGGGCCATCGTTTATCAAAAATTTATACCCGAACCGGCGATAAAGGCGAGACCGGCCTCGGTGACGGTACACGGATCAATAAAGACAGTCTCCGTGTTGAAACCTTCGGTACGGTCGATGAACTCAACAGCATTATCGGCATGATACTCGCGCATGAACTGCCACAAACTATTCGCAAATGCCTTGAGAACGTTCAACATGATCTGTTTGATCTGGGCGGCGAGTTCAGCATACCGGGTTATAAGACCCTGCGGGATAGTGACGTCAGTCGGCTGGAGGCCCGGCTCGATGAACTCAATGCGGACCTGCCCCCCTTAAAGGAATTCATTCTGCCTGCGGGAGGGCATGCCACGTCACATTGTCATCTCGCACGCACCGTTTGCCGCCGCGCCGAACGCCGCGCGACTACTCTGGCAAAAAAAGAAAACATTAACCCTGCGGCAATGGCCTATCTGAATCGACTGTCGGATTTGCTGTTTGTCATTGCCCGCGTACTGGCGCGCGTCGAGAATGGAGAGGAAGTGCTTTGGAATAGAAAAGAAGCCAGAGACAAGTGACAAGCTCAGCAGGTTGGTGCTGAGCCGCGCGAAGCCCAACAATTAAGCCACCTTTGTTGGGCTTCGCCATAGAGATCATGGCTCAGCGCCAACCTATCAATCGTTGCATAAGTATTTGCATGTATTTTATCCCCTCACCCCAACCCTCTCCCAGAGGGAGAGGGGGCTATGATGCCAATACTTATGCAACGATTAATACGTACAATTCTCTGGTTATTCCTGTGCTGAATAATTATTTTTTTAAACCCTAAAAAAAGGGCGAGCAACAAGGTTTCCCTCATCAGTCGCCCCTCGTCATCCGTAGCTGTTACAGAATAGGCACGATCATCAAGGCGACAATGTTCATAATCTTGATCAGCGGGTTAATGGCCGGACCCGCAGTATCCTTGTAGGGATCGCCCACGGTATCACCGGTCACTGCGGCTTTATGAGTATCGGAACCCTTGCCGCCGAAATGTCCGTCCTCGATATATTTCTTGGCGTTATCCCAGGCGCCACCACCGGTAGTCATGGAAATGGCCACAAACAGACCGGTCACAATGGTACCGATGAGTACGCCACCCAGCGCTTGTGCACCGAGGGTCAGGCCCACGATAATCGGCACCAGCACGGGCAAAAGGGAAGGAATGATCATTTCCTTGATCGCCGCCTTGGTCAGCATGTCCACCGCCCTGGAGTAATCAGGCGTCTGGGTGCGATCCATGATGCCCGGCATTTCCTTGAACTGACGGCGCACTTCGTTAACGATTCCGCCCGCGGCACGACCCACCGCTTCCATCGCCATAGCACCGAAGAGATAGGGAATCAGGCCACCGATGAACAGACCGATGATCACCATGTGATTGGATAGATCAAAGCTCACGGCCGTACCGTTGCCGCGTTCCGCCAGCGCTTGCGTGTAATCGGCAAACAATACCAGCGTCGCCAGACCGGCGGAGCCAATGGCGTAGCCCTTGGTCACCGCCTTGGTCGTGTTACCTACGGCATCCAGCGCATCGGTCGTCTTGCGGACATCTTCCGGCAAATCGGCCATTTCGGCAATGCCCCCAGCGTTATCGGTAATCGGCCCATAGGCGTCAAGGGCGACGATGATACCGGTCATGGACAGCATGGAGGTCGCGGCAATCGCAATCCCGTACAGTCCGGCCAGCTCATGCGACACATAGATAGAGGCACATATAGACAATACCGGCAGCGCCGTTGACTTCATGGACACGCCCAGACCGGCAATCACGTTGGTGCCGTCACCCGTGGTGGATGCCTCGGCGATATGCCGTACCGGCGAAAATTCCGTTGCCGTGTAGTACTCAGTAATAACGATCATCGCGACGGTCAGAACCAGACCCACCAGCGCCGAGCCAAACAGTTGCATGGTGCTGTAGTGACCATTGCCCGCCATCATCATATCGGTAATGAAGTAGAACGCGATGGCCGAAATAACGGCGGCGACTATCGTACCCCGATACAGGGCATTCATGATCTTGCCGCCTTCCTTAATGCTGACGAAGAAGGTACCAATGATGGATGCGATGATGGACGCACCACCCAGCACCAGCGGATACAGGACAGCCGTGGTACCGAAATTTTTCATTACAGTGGTGCCCAGAATCATAGTGGCGACCAGCGTAACGGCGTAGGTTTCAAACAGATCGGCGGCCATACCGGCACAGTCACCCACGTTATCACCGACGTTATCCGCGATGACTGCCGGGTTGCGTGGATCATCTTCCGGAATACCGGCTTCCACTTTACCGACGATATCCGCACCCACGTCCGCACCCTTGGTAAAGATGCCGCCACCTAACCGTGCAAAAATAGAAATCAGTGAGCCACCAAAGGCCAGGCCCACCAGTGAATGCACGGCATGTTCTGAACCCATCATATGAAGGATGCTGTAATAACCGGCCACGCCCAGCAAAGCCAGACCGACGACTAGCATGCCGGTAATCGCACCACCTTTGAAGGCGACCTGCAAACCGGCATTCAAACCGTTTCGCGCGGCTTCTGCGGTTCTGGAATTAGAGCGCACGGAAACATTCATGCCGATATACCCCGCCGCGCCAGACAGGATTGCGCCAATGACGAAACCGATTGCCGTTTCGGCGCCCAGGGCCAATGCAATGGCAATAGCCAGGACAACCCCGACTATACCGATGGTCATATATTGTCGGTTAAGATAAGCCGTGGCCCCATCCTGAATAGCCTTGGCAATTTTTTTCATCTCGTCGGTACCCTGCGGCATGCGCATGATACTTGAAATGGAAACAACGCCATATAGTATGGCAAGCACTGCCGCAGCAAGTGCAAACATTAGCTCTGGACCCATGGAACAACCTCCCCCGTTAAAAAAATCTGAAAAAAAAGACTAAGTGGATGCTACGCCCTTTTTCAACCGGCGCTAATTGTGTCTTTTTATCCGGGCATGTACAAGCTTAATAACTTGGCCTAAAGATTTAGACTCAGTCTCATCATCAAGCTAAATACATCATTTATAATGATTTATGTTTTTAGAATGTAAGTATATATTAATATATATCTTTAGCTGTAAAAAATATTTCACCCAGCAAAACCATTAAAAATAATTCTCTGCGCCAATATCGGTCAAAATCAAATACTATAGCAAGGTCAAACTTTTAAGGAGTCCGGTAATCTATGCAAAATCCTGTCATTGTCATCGGCATGGGCGAAATGGCCAGTGTTTTTACTCGCGCGTTGCTGCGTTATGGTTATCCCGTGTACCCGGTCAACCGTGAAACAGACATGCAGGCACTGGCGCAGACTATTCCCGAACCCTCGCTGGTACTGATAGGCGTGGGTGAAAATACCTTGCATCCGGTTTTGAGTAAAATCCCGGCGCCCTGGCTCTCCCGACTGGGTCTATTGCAGAATGAATTACTACCCCGCGACTGGAAGGGTCTGAATCTACCGGAACCCCCTACGGTTATTTCAGTCTGGTTTGAGAAAAAAAAGGGTATGGATTACAAGGTGCTGCTGCCTTCTCCGATCTATGGCCCCCGCGCTTCGCTGCTTATTAATGCACTGGCAACCCTGGATATCCCCGCCTGGGAACTGTCTTCAGAAGAAGAACTGGAGTTCGAACTGGTACGCAAAAATATTTATATCCTCACGACGAATATAACGGGGCTGGTTATTCACCGCTTCAAGGCGCAAACCGTGAAAGAAATGTGGGCCGACTATCAGGATCTGGCCAGAGAAGTCGCAAGTGATGTTATTGATATACAGGAAGGGCTAACGGATCACCGCTTTGATCGCGAACAGTTGATCGGTGGCATGGTCGACGCTATCAAGGGCGACCCTGCGCACAGATGTATGGGACGCTCAGCACCCGTACGCCTGAACCGCGCCATCGAACAAGCGGATGAAGCCGGACTGGCCGTGCCCCGGCTGCGGGAGATCTACCTTAATGAGGTGGAATCTGAAATATGATTCCCACCCTACGATATTGCGTTATTTCCCACCCTCTTTAGCCCGTCGCGCCTGTTCTACATCACGGCACATAATATCAGCACCGTCGAGGATGCGTGGGCCCTGCCGATTCAGCAAGTCCGGATTGATAAAGTAAAGCTGTCCGTGTCTGACGGCAGGCAGGGTTGTCCATCGCCGCCAGGCGGTTAACCACGATGCCTTTTTATCTTTATTGGCGCCGGCGATGATGATTTCAGGTTTTGCGGCAATCACCGCTTCCACACTCACACTGGCTGATAACGCTGACATGGCGTTGAAAATATTTTCCGCGCCACACAGGCGCATCACAGCGGAAATCAGTTGCCTGCCGTTGATGGTCATAAGAGGATCAGCCCAGATCTGGTAGAACATTCTGACCTTGCTTTGATTCTGATAGGTTTTCTGTAAACGACGATAGTGCTGACGGAACTTTTTACTAAATCGGTTAGCCACTGTTTCAGTTGCTGCCAGTTTTCCAAATCGCTCAATGCTACTGGCAATATCTTCAATCGAACGCGGTTCACTAATGAAGACTGTCAAACCCAGGCGGATCAATTGTTCAATCTCATTTCGCCTGTTTCCGCTTTCCCAGGCAATGATCAGATCGGGCTGCAAAGCCAGAATGCGTTCCACATCGACTGCGGTATAACTTCCAATTCGTGGAATGGTTTTCGCCTGCGCGGGGTAATCACTGTAAGAGACGGTCGCCACGATACGATCCCCTGCCCCTGCTGCAAACAGCAGTTCAACCGCATGGGGCGCCAGGGTCACAATACGCTGCGCGGGCCTGTCCAGCCTGACAGTCCGGCCGGCATCATCACGTACGCTGATAACCTCGGCATGCAAACTCCGCACCCCGGAAAACAGAAGGATGAATAGCAGTAGAGAATAAAAAGGGCTTGGAGTCATTTAATTCCTCAATTTGTGTTCGTATTCAAAATTGATCAACACGCCACATAACCCCGACCTCTTTTTATGACAGTTGGCCACCATGAAAAATCAGCTGCGGCAATGCCGTTTCACCCTCTCCCTCTACCCTAATGCGACTGATGCCTGCCAGCGCCACCTGTAAACGAAACATACGATCCAGCGGTATATCCAGTACATGACGAATAATCATGCGGATCACCCCGGCATGTCCAACTAACAGTACATGCTGGTTGCCATGATCTTTCAGTAGGTCATTCCAGCCATGGATCACCCGGGCCTCGAAATCGGCCAGTGTTTCTGCGCCCGGTGGCGTATTGTTTAAGGGATCAGACCAGAAACGATACAGGGCCTGAGGGTCCTCCTCCAACAGTTTTTCTGCCGTACGTCCTTCCCACTCGCCAAAGTGAATCTCCATAAAGCGGGGATCAGCATGGCAGGGTAAGGCATGACGCGCCGCCAGTTCCTGTGCAAAGGCCTGGCAACGACTCAGGGGGGAACAAACAATCGCATTCCAGGGATGGTAATCGGCTACCGCAGCGCGCATCTGCGACCAGCCTTTTTCACTCAGGGGATCATCGATATGACCGCGATATTTTTCCCCGCCCACGGGTTCACCGTGCCGAATCAGATCGATCGTAGAATAAGACAGGGTTACAACGCCAGGCCGGTCAAGGTTAACAGGGCAAGCGCGACCAGCCAGACGATCAGAGTGCGCTTCATCAACGCCAGTACATTTTGTACGCCCTCGATATCAGGCTGCCCCTCTTCCGGCGGTTCATCCCGTTCATGTCTGACGGCGCCGATTCCGCTGACCCGCAGCAACTCTTCACTATTGCGTTGCCAGAAATCTGCCGACGATTGCCAGTTGCTAACCGTATCCACGAAACTGCCGGTCAGGGCGAAGCCCGCTACGCTCAGACGGGCTGAAGGCCAGATCATAATCTCATACAACCATTCAAGCATATGAGAAAAACGACTACTCCAGCCCCCTTGATGGTAGAGCAGGCAGATATAACGGAACAGTATAGCGCCCACCGGCCCCATCAGCATGAACCAGAACAATATCCCCAGTATCCGGGTATTGGCGGTGACAGGAATACTTTCCTTAGCCCGTTCCGCCAGAGAAATCACATCGCCTGTAACGTCGTGGCCCAGGATTTCACTCGTATAATGACGCGCGGCCTCCGCATCATCAGCCTGCAGAGCAGCGGTCAGTTTCTTCACATCATCCAGCAGATCCCGGGGGCCAATACAATAGATAAGCACCAGCAGTCCGAAAAGAAAACCGAACAAACCCGCAACACCGGCCAGCATGGCAGTAATCAGCCAGACGGCAAAACAGGGCAACGCCACTATCAGAATCAGGCCGGGCGACCCATCGAACCATGACTGGTCAGACAACTTGTGATAGATCTTTGTGCCGGCATCCAGTAACCAGTCATAGCGGCGATAGTCGCTAACGGGCTTGTATAGCGCTTCCACTACAAGCGCAATAAGAATGCTGATCAGGTTCATACTGGTAGTGTCCGGTTTTTATTTCACAATATCAAGTCTGGATTTTTGACCAGTCAAAGGCCGGACCGGGATCGGTTTTTCGCCCCGCCGCGATATCACTATGGCCCACAATTCTGTCCTGCCGAATGCCGGGGTAAGTCCGGACAAGCAGCGTGATCAGCCGTTGTAAAACCTGATACTGAACATCTTCGTAGGCCAACTCGTCGGTGCCCTCCAGCTCGATACCGATAGAATAATCATTACACCGCAGGCGTCCCTGGAAACAGGACTCGCCCGCATGCCAGGCTCGTTGATGAAAAGACACATACTGAATAATGCTTCCGTCACGCCGAACCAGAAGATGGGCCGACACCTGCATGTCAGCGATCCCGGCATAATAGGGATCCGCCTCGATATCAAGAGTATTGGTAAAAAAACAGTCAATCGCCTTACCCTTGAAACAGCC
>DRJN01000254.1 GCA_011052165.1 Gammaproteobacteria bacterium | reverse complement strand
GCAACAGTATTTGCATGTATTTTATCCCCTCACCCCAACCCTCTCCCAGAGGGAGAGGGGGCTATGATGCAAATACTGTTGCAACGATTAATACTTCCACCAATATCAAGCGTCATTATTCAGCTCAGCCAAATAAACCACCCCCGCCAGGTCAATCTCATCAGGACTCATCCGTAACGGGGAAGCCATGCCGCCTCCGGTAAATCAAACCCGGCATCATAATCAACCCTGACCAGGTACAATCCGGCGGCGGCGGCCGTTATCCCGCCTTTTTTTCGATCCTTATATTCCAGGACCTCTCTTGCCCATTCGATCGGTTTGTCTCCGGCGCCAATCGTCATCAGGACACCGGCAAGATTGCGCACCATGTGATGTAAAAAGGCGTTCGCACAGATATCCAGATAGACAAAGTCCCCGCTACGGGAAACCTCGATGCGATACATATGCCGCACCGGAGACCGGGCCTGACAGGCCTGCGCGCGATAGGAGGTGAAATCATGTTCGCCAACGAGATACTGCGCCGCGGCTGCCATGCGGGCCGCCTCCAGCGGCCGGTGCTGGCATACGACTTTGCCCATCAAACAGGCCGGGCGAATCGGCCGATTCAGAATGATATACCGGTAAGAACGCCGCCGCGCCATGAAACGTGCATGAAAACCGCCATCTACCGGGCGTGCCCAGGTGAGGCAAATGCTATCGGGCAGGTGTGTATTTGTGCCCCGCACCCAGGAATACTCGCTGCGAAAGGCCGTCGTATCAAAATGAATGATCTGATTAGCCGCATGGACGCCGGTATCGGTGCGCCCGGCACACACCACACGAACAGGATGATCGGCGACTTTCGATAAGGCCTTTTCAACTTCCTCCTGTACTGTTTTAACGCCTTCCTGAATTTGCCAGCCCCGATAGGGGCGGCCATCATATTCAAGCGCGGCGGCAATTCTCATGCATTCAATCTCCGAAGTTTTCACTGGTTCCTGCGCTCCGGCGTAGGAATCCATACCTCGTTCGATGCAGATCCCGGTATGCATTCCCACGCCGGAGCGTGGGAACGAGGAAAGTTTGGCTCCCCCGTGTCTGCCTGTTACAGGGTAGTTCACTGGTTCCTACGCAGGAGCGTGGGAACGAGGAAAACGAGGGAGCAAGGAATTATATCCAGTTGATTTTACCGACCAGCAAGAACAACAGATATAATCCCAACGGGAATGTCCACTGCCAGAATAGCGGTGGAGTCAGACAGTCAAAAGTATATTCCCTGCCCACATCTTTTTCTGCACAGCCCAGCACATACTGATAATAATACTGTAGAGAACCGGTTATCCTCTGGTAAAGATTTTTCCCCGCCCTCACCTGGCTCTCATTTTTATCTTTAATTCGCGCCGGCATCTTGGCCAGTTTCCCTACCGCTTCCAGTCCCATCGCTAATCTCAACACCATTTTCTCCCGTTCCAGACCCGCATATGCAAATGGCGCCGTCAACCAGTAGATGGCAGCAATCAGCTGATTCTGATTCAGACTGGCCAGCAGATAATTAACCGCAAGCACAATCAGCACCAGGGGAAAAATTCTGTCCAGCCCCGCCACCATACCGGAGGGAAGGGAAGCAAAAAGATATGCCGGGGGATTTAACTGAGAGGCGTCCGGCGCCATCCAGAAATAAAGAACAAGAATAGAAAGGAAAAACCAGCGCAAGCGTAACAGCATGGTATACGCCCGTGGCAAAAAATCCACCGGCGAATAAAAATAAAGTCCGAATAATAAGCCCAGGCCAGAAAGCAACTGTCCCGCATTCGCGCGGGACAGGCAGGCCACAAAGACCAGGAAACAAATTATCCGGATAACCGGATGCAGGCTCATGCAATTTGTTGAATCAACTGCTGTGCTTCCTGTTTCTGTTCATCATTGCCTTCATCCAGCACTTCATCAAGGATGCTGCGCGCACCTTCCGGATCGCCCATATCGATATAGGCGCGCGCCAGGTCAAGTTTTGTAGCGACTTCATCTCCCCCTGCGGCAAGATCCAGCATCGCGGCATCAGAAGCTTCTTCAACATCCAGCGATAAATCAGCCGCGGTATCCTCACTGTCATTATCGATGGAATCAGGACCCAGACTCTCGCCCAGATCAATCGCCAGGGCGTCTTCATTCAGATCATCCCCGGCACTATCCTCTTCCGGACTTCCTGGATCATCCAGTTTCAAATCAATGGCGGTATCCTCATCTTCAGGAACAACGGCATCAGAATCATCCAGGTTGATAACCATAGTATGATCAGCTTCATCGGCGGCCACTTCCAGTGAGTCACTCGAAACTTCATCCGTGTCCAGTGAAAACTCAAGATCCGAACTGCCCTGGCTGTCATCCTGAGCCGCAGCATCGGATTCATCAAGTTCAAGACTAAAATCCAGCCCCGTACTATCGTCGACCTGCAAATCTACATGGGTTTCATCATCGGCATCAATTTCAAAATCCAGCCCACTCACTTCCGTTGCCGGTGCAGACTGTTCCTCCTCCGTGCCAGGACCCGTATCGAGATTGAAATCAAGGCCCGTGTCCGTTTCCACGGGCATCGCCATTTCAGTGGTTGACGGCTCAGAAGATTCTACACCGGCATCGTCTGCGGTACTGCTGTCCAGATCAAGGTTAAAATCCAGATCAGAATCTGTTTCTGCCTTTTCTGCTTCGGGCAAATCATCCGGATCGAAATTCAGCTCACCGGTTTCGTCTTTTACCGGCTCCAGCTCTTCGGCCTGGAAGACCCCTGTTTCCAGACCAATATCCATAATTTGACTGTCGGACAAACTGGCGCTGCTATTCTCTTCTGCAGGCAGACCCTCACGGGCGACAGGCGCAACGACATCCCCCCTGAACAGAGGATTCTCCGGCGCCAGCTCCTTGCCCATGGAAAGCACTTTTTCCCACATGGAATCAGTATTGGCATTTTCACCCAGGCTGGCATAAAAATCTTCTGCTCCCGATTCAAATGCAGCCTGATTTTTGGTCGCATTGTAGAGTTCCAGCAATTTGAGTTTCAGTTCTTTACGCGAAGGATCATTTTCTATTGCTTCTGTCAAACGTTCCTCTGCGGCTTCATAACGACCATAGGCCATAAAGACATCGGCTTCGGTAAGGGGATCCACTTCACTGTCTTCTGTCTGAATGGCACTGGCGCCACTCACGGCAAAATCACTGAGAAATGAGGATTCCTCTTCTTTGGCTTCAGCCTGATCGACGCCCACTGAACTCGGTTCACCGGCAAGAATACTTTCCTGGAAACCACCCTGAACCTGCTTGCGGCGACGCATGACAATAATCATCAGGATAATGAGTACCAACAGTACCGGCAGACCGACAAAGAGCAGCAGTGAGCCGCCTGCCATGGAACCCAGCATACCGGTGAGGGTAGCGGCAATCGTAGCCAATACGCCCTTGGCTGTAGTCATAAAACCCGCTTGCTGCTCATGCGGAGCAACAACGGGCGCGGGAGCAGCAGCGGGGCGCGGCTGAACCGGTTTAGTGACGGCTGGCGCCGGCGTCATCTCGGGGGCAGCTTTCTCCTTTGCAGTCGGCTGTTCCTGAGCGGACGCCGATTCCGGTTGCGTGCTTTCTATATTACTGCTTTCATTGTTTTTGCCCGCCATGGACTTTTCTGTTAGCGCAGGCGCTTCTGTCTCAGCCTTGGGCGCAACAACTTTTTCCCTGGTTTTGGTTTTATCCGTTTTTTGAGCCATCTCCTGCACTGCAGCCAGTTCCGTATCCTGGATAGAGATGGCTCGTTGCATATTAGCCAGTTCGTCCTGCTGTTTCTTAATCTCCCTGTTCAGCGCCTCATCTGCTCCCCCCATGGCTTTCGCATCCGAACGTAGCTGGTGCAGCTCTTCTTTAAGCGTCGCGACTTCACCATTCACCCCAGTATCCGCCAAGCCTTCACCTGCGCTCAGCGATTTACTACTCGGTGCAGCCACGGTCAATTCACCGCTGCTATTCACTTTACCCCTGTTTGCCGGAGCTTCAAGATTGCCGGCTACAATGGGTTGCGGCGTCTTCGCCGCTACCGCCAGATTCCGACGGTAACGTTCCCATTCTTTTGTCTGAGTGCGGTAGGCCGCACGCGCCTCGCCGTCACTCATGGCCTGCAGCAGGGCAGGATCATCAATACGCAGAACATGGCCGATTTTCAGCCGATTAACGTTACTCCCGTTAAAAGCGCCAGGATTGTTTTTGAGCAAGGCCATCATAATCTGGTAAATACTGGCTGACCTACCACCCGCCTGTAGTTTCTTCGCCACGGTCCAAAGATTATCGCCCTTGCGGGTAATGCCGTAATCCAGTTTGCCCTGCGCTATGGATTCAGATTCAGACATCTGTGCACGCTGGTTTTCATGATATTTCGTCAGAGGAATGCGCGGGAACAGTTCGCCATCATCGCTGAAAGCACTGGCCTCCCCCTTTGCAGCAACCCCTGCTGTGGCGGTCGCCGGAGGTTTTGCTTTGATCT
>DRJN01000253.1 GCA_011052165.1 Gammaproteobacteria bacterium | reverse complement strand
TTGCAACCCGTTACCTGCGCAACCGGTTACCAAACGAGACTCATATTACCGCCAGTGATCTGAACAATGACATGCTCAACCACGCACAACAGAAATTTCTACCCTCAGAAAACATCAGCTTCCAGGTGGCCAATGCCATGGCGCTACCGTTTGAAGAGGGGCAATTCGACGTTGTGACCTGCCAGTTTGGCATCATGTTCTGTGCCGACAAGCCCCAGGCTTTTCACGAAGCGCATCGCGTACTCTGCCGGGGTGGTCGCCTGCTGTTCAGCATCTGGGATGCACTGGAACACAACCCCTTACCCCGTGTCATTAACGAGATGCTGGCCGAACTTTTTGATGGCGACGCCCCCGCCTTTCTTCAGCTTCCGTTTGGCTACCATGATCAGGCGCAGATCCGTCACGATCTGGAAAAATCCGGTTTCGTGGATGTGCAATTTACGACGCTGGAGGGTGAATGTGTTTTTTCCAGGCCAAAGAACGCTGCGCTGGGGATGGTGACAGGCTCACCATTAGGACTCGAAATAGAGCAACGAGGCGATATGGCTATCGACGATGTCGTGAATAAAGTAATGGGCAGGCTAAAGACCACATTTGGTGAACGTGACTGTCGTGCCCCCATGCGCTGGACCGTGATTGCGGCGAATCGAGCAGGCTGAACCGGGCCTATATTGCTCAGTGAAGTGCTATGAAGCCGCACATGCAGTTAAAAACCGCTAATCCTGATAGATAAAATTAACCCGTGGGGCCATACGGCAGAATAGTTCATACGCTATGCTGCCGATCTTTTCCGCCACCTCATCGACAGGCTGAATGGCACCCTCAATACCCTTGCCCCAAAGCAAAACAGGATCCCCCCTCTTCGCTTCGGGGCATTCGCGCAGATCAATGCCGAGCATATCCATCGATACGCGTCCGACGATACCCGCGCGCCGGTTATTTATGAGAACCGGAGTGTGCTCAGGCGCATGACGCGGATAACCATCGCCATAACCGATAGCGGCAATGCCTATACGCATGTCCTCGGGACAGCACCAGCGGCTGCCGTAGCCCACGGTCTCGCCTTTTTTACATTCATTGATAGTCATCAAGCGGGTTTCCAGACTCATCACCGGTTGCAGATCCCAGTCCGTAGCGCGGCTGTCAATAAAGGGGGAAGCGCCATAGAGCATAATCCCAGGGCGAACCCAGTGACGGCGCGTAGCGGGCCAGCCCAGCAGGCCGGCAGAATTGGCGATACTGTGTTCACCTTCGAGATCCGCGACCGCACGCTCAAAACGGCGGCATTGCTCCCCGGTACCTGCACTAGCGCGATCATCCGCATTGGCCAGATGGGTCATCAGCACGGGCATACCCGCGACAGCAGGGCATTCACGCAGTTGGCGGTATGCCGACTGAACATTTTCCGGACGGAAACCCAATCGGTGCATGCCGGTATCAATCTTCAACCAGACGCCAAGCGGATCACCCGCCACCTGTTGCAATAGTCTAATCTGCTCGGCCTGATGCACCACCAGTTGCAGCCGATGCTGCTGCGCCAGTTGCAGCTCATCCCGATTATTAACGCCTTCGAGCAGCAGAATATCTTTGCGAATACCCGCCTCGCGCAGGCACAATGCTTCAGAAATACGCGCCACGGCAAAGGCATCTGCGGCTTCCAGGGCCTGCGCCACACGCAATATGCCGTGTCCGTAGGCATTGGCCTTGATTACGGCCAGTTGTTTTGAATCAGGGGCATAACGACGGGCCAGCGCCAGGTTGTGTCGCAAGGCCGAGAGATCAATCCGCGCCTGCGGGGCGCAACTCATGCATAGCCCCCCTCATAGGCGTTGTTCGAAATAAAGTTTTCAAACTTGGTGTATTGACCGATGAAAGTCAGGCGTGACATGCCGATGGGGCCATTACGCTGTTTGCCGATAATAATTTCTGCCGTACCTTTATCCGGACTTTCTTCGTTGTAGACTTCGTCACGGTAAATAAAGACGATTAAATCGGCATCCTGCTCAATCGCACCCGACTCACGCAAATCCGACATGATCGGGCGCTTGTTGGGACGCTGTTCGAGTCCGCGGTTAAGCTGTGACAGGGCGATCACCGGCACGCTCAGTTCCTTGGCCAGGGCCTTTAATGCGCGCGAGATTTCAGAAATCTCGGTGGCCCGGTTTTCCGAACCACCCCGGGTCTGCATCAGTTGCAGGTAATCGATCACGATCAAATCCAGGCTGCCGTGATCGCGCTTGATGCGCCTGGCGCGAGCGCGAATTTCCATGGGATTAAGACTGGGCGTATCGTCAATAAAAATATTCCTGTCATTCAGAATACCCATCGCCGAGGTCAGACGTGGCCAGTCAGCATCATCAAGCTGGCCGGTGCGGATCTTGTGCTGGTCAATACGACCCAGGGAGGAGAGCATGCGCATGACCAGCGACTCACCCGGCATTTCCATGCTGAATATGACCACTGCCGAGTCATTTTTGATCGCGGCATTTTCGACGATGTTCATGGCAAAGGTCGTCTTGCCCATCGAGGGCCGACCGGCGATGATGATCAAATCTGAATTCTGCAGGCCCGAAGTTTTGCTATCAAAATCCGGAAAGCCGGTGGGAATGCCAGTATAGGCGGACGGGTTCTGATACAACTTATCGATCCGATCCACGGCCCTGGTCAGCAGCGTCTTGATGCCGATATAGCCGGAACGCGTACGCGCACCGCTCTCAGCAATGTCAAACACCTGTTTTTCAGCCCGATCCAGAATCTCGTCACTGTGGCGGCCTTCAGGATGATAGGCGGTATTGGCAATGTCTGTGGTCACCCGAATCAGGTTACGCAGCACGGCTTTCTCCCGCACAATTTTTGCATAGGCGCCAATATTGGCGGCTGTGGGCGTGTAATTAGAGAGCGTGCCCAGATAAGCCAGGCCGCCGACTTCATCCAGCCGCCCATGCCCATCCAGCCACTCTTTGAGGGTTATGGGATCAAAGGGCTGATCTTCTTCGGCAAGAGTAGCAATGGCCTGAAAAATCAGCCGGTGATCGCGGCGGTAGAAATCCTCTTCGACAATCAGCTCAACGACTTGATCCCAGGTGGAATTATCGATCATCAGGCCACCCAGGACCGACTGCTCCGCATCGATGGAATGCGGCGGCATGCGCAACGCATCATTTTCCATTTCAGGACCCGGGGCGGGAAAAGCGATTTCTTGCATGAACACTCCAGATAGACAGTACCGTTGACATAGTCCGGCATTACGGACAAACCGTTTCCAGACGCCTGTTGCGGCTCGCCTGGATCGGCTCATTATTCAAGGTGCATCCTGCACAGAAGATTATTATAGGATGTATCGATCCGTACCGATTCTATTAATCGTTGCATAAGTATTTGTACCATGGCCCCCTCTCCCTCCGGGAGAGGGTTGGGGTGAGGGGATAAAATACATGCAAATACTCTTATACAACGATTAATATACCGGCTTCGACACAGGGGAGAGAATAGCACTAAGGTTGCAGGATGGTAATACGTTGCTGCCACAGACAGAAAAAATTTACTGCCCACAACTGAAAAAACACAGAGAAAAAACAGAGAACGCTATTTTTCACTTCAAGATAAAAAAAGCCCGAGACGGACTTTTTCTATCTAATTCCAGTAACTTACTCGGCTTCAACCATAATAGAGATAGTTTGTACCACATCAGAATGCAGGTGGATTTCCAGCTCGTATTCACCGACCATGTGGATAGGTCCTTCCGGCATGTTCACTTCACGCCTGAGAACTTCTTCACCGGCAGCCGTAATCGCCTCGGCAATATCCGCAAGGCCAACCGAACCAAACAGTTTACCTTCATCACCCGCATTGGTTTTGATCACTATCTGCGCCAGTGCGGCTAGTTTTTCCGCCCGGGCCTGGGCAGTAGCCAGCGCTCCTGCGGCTACTTTTTCAAGCTCGGCGCGGCGCGCTTCAAACGCTTCGATATTGGCCTTGTTGGCCGGCACCGCTTTCCTGGATGGAACCAGGAAATTGCGTCCATATCCTGGCTTGACCGTTACCCTGTCACCCAGACTGCCCAGGTTAGCTACTTTTTCCAGAAGAATCACTTCCATCACAACGTACCTCAATTTATCTTCAAAAATTATTATGTTATCAATCGTGGCATAAGTATTCGCACGTATTTTATCCCCTCACCCCCACCCTCTCCCAGAGGGAGAGGGGACTATGATGCAAATACTTATGCCACGATTGATACAAGGAGATCCGGAACAGAGATATCAGGCTCAGCCCACTCCCCTTGTATTTCGACGCCCAAATTTAGTCCGAAAATCCAGCCAGTTATCGGCTATCCCCAGCAACGCCAGGAGTACCGGAGTAAACGGTAATCCGGACAGCAGCAGAACATACAAGGCCACCAGCCAGGCTTGCTTCAACGACCAGGCCTTGGTTAGCGCATGTCCAATCGCCAGTCCCTGAAACAAAAAAACCACCACCACAGGCGAGAGCATGTTCGCCAGAAGATCAGACCAGACGCCTTTGCCCAAAAGCCTGGGGCCAAGCAGAGCAACCGCCAACAACGCCAGTGCAGCCAATGCAGCCGTTACGCCAAAACGCAACTGATGAAACTCCGTCTGGAAGCCGCCTGGATTATACAGGCCCGCCTGCCAGCGCCGAGCAATAAACAAGCTGGCCACAGCGCCAAGCAACAGAAAAGCCGTAAGCGATCCCGTCATCAGATGGCTGGCTTTCAGCAATTCTGCCTCCAGCTTAGTCCGATCATGAAAGACCATGCCAGCCTTTTCCAGTACCGGCAGCACTTCGGTGGTGAAGTGCTGGTACCACCAAGCAGTCGGATCGCCCGCAAGCAGGAAAAACCCGCCAACAGCGATTATCCCCAGCAGGCTGCCTAACAACAAGGTTAGATTCAACGACACCGTTTGCCGCAGCGCCATGGCCAGAAACCAGACCGGTAACCAGGCCAGCAGGGCAAAAGCGACAACCGCAAAGGGGTTACCTGGAACCAGCAGACCAAGCAATGATACAATCAGGCTCCCACCCAACAGAATCAAGAGACCTTCACGCACCCCCTGCACCAGAGTAACCAGTCCCACCACGGCGCCACTGAAAAAACTAAGTGGCCAGCTCAGTGGCATCAGCATCAAGGCCAACGGTAGCAAGCCTGAGGCAACCAGCAGCGCCTGCAAGCGGCCCCGCATGACATAGGCAGCCAAACCTTTCATTTGCGCACTTTCAGCCTTGTCATTTTAGCCAAGGTCCGCAAGCCAATACCTTTATTTGTGCGAATCGGTATAAGGCAGTAATGCCAGATAACGTGCACGCTTGACGGCGGTAGCCAGCTGACGCTGGTAACGTGCCTTGGTGCCCGTAATGCGGCTGGGTACAATCTTGCCGCTTTCGGTAATATTCGCTTTCAGCAGTGCCAGATCCTTGTAGTCAATTTCCTTGATGCCGTCTGCGGTAAAACGGCAGAACTTTCTGCGTCTAAAAAAACGTGCCATTTTCAAATTCCTCTAAAATATTGTTACGCAATCAGTGCAAACTCAGGCTTCTTCGGTTGCCGGTTTGACCTCATCGGTCCCGGCTGCCAGCGTGGTTTCGTTCGAATCAGCGACGGGTTTGGCTGCTTCGGGTTTGGCTGCTTCGGGTTTGGCTGCTTCGGGTTTGGCTGCTTCGGGTTTGGCTGCTTCG
>DRJN01000252.1 GCA_011052165.1 Gammaproteobacteria bacterium | reverse complement strand
CGCCGGCGCGAGAGAATAAAACCGTACCAGTTGGCCTCATAGTTTTCAATCTGTACCGGGGTGTGCTTGAATTCCGGTTGCCCGGAGACAGGATCAGTCACGGGATTGACCAAAGCATTAACACCAGCCTGACTGGCAAACTGATCATTCCAGTGCATAGGCATAAACACACTGCCCGCTTGCTGATCGTCACTGAGGCGTGCACGTACGATGGCCTCGCCCCAGCGACTATGCACTCGGAGTAGTTCGCCTTCGCTGATGCAGTTGTTTTTTGCATCGGTGGTGTGCAATTCTACAAAGGGTTCAAAAATATGGGCCGACAGGCGCGCAGACTTGCCCGTACGCGTCAGGCTATGCCAGTGATCACGCACCCGTCCTGAATTTAGCCGCAGGGGATAATCTGTATCCGGTAGGTTCGCAGGCTCTGCTGCCACTACTGCAACAAACTGTGCCCGGCCGCTGTCCGTAAAAAACTGTCCGGTACTGAACATCCGGGGGGTACCACCAGGCTGCTCGACGGTTACCGGCCATTGCCTCGGCTGAAAATTCTGGTACTCACGATCACTTAAGTTAGCCAACGCACTGATATCAAAGTCACGCTGACCTTTATTTTCAAACCCCGACAGGGCCGCGTGCTCATTAAAAATATCCACCGGCTCTTGGTAGGAAAAAGCCTCGGCGAAACCCAGGCGTTTGGCAATTTCGGAAATAATCCACCAATCTGCCCGCGCCTGACCCGGGGAAGGGATAAATGCCCGCTGCCGGGACAGACGCCGTTCCGAATTCGTTACGGTTCCCTCCCGTTCCCCCCAGGTCTTGGCTGGCAGCAGAACGTGGGCAAAAGCGGTGGTATCGGTTTTGCGCATGCAATCCGATACCACCACAAATTCACATTTTGCCAGCGCCTTACGCACCACCTGGTTATCTGGCAGGGACACGGCCGGGTTGGTCGCCATAATCCACAGCGCCTTTATCTTCCCCTCAGCGATGCCATGAAACATATCTACCGCTTTCAACCCTTCAGCCTGCACCATATTCTTTGCACGCCAGAAGCGTTTAACCCGGTCACGATCGGCGGCGTCGTTTATATTCATATGCGCCGCCAGTTGATTGGCAAGCCCGCCCACTTCACGCCCGCCCATGGCATTGGGCTGTCCGGTGAAGGAAAACGGCCCCATACCGGGACGACCGATACGCCCGGTCAGCAAGTGACAATTAATAATACTGGTAACATTATCGGTGCCATATGACCATTGATTGATACCCTGGGAAAAGACGGTCACGACACGCTCGGTTCGAGCAAACAGTTTGTAGAAGCGAGTGACTGCATCCATCGAGAGGCCACAGGATTCGGCCACCCTCAAAACGGAAGCAGAAGATTCCCTGGCCATAGCCAGCGCCGCATGCAGACCCTCGGTATGATTTTCTACGAACAGGGGGTTGCTTTCTTCTGTATCATACAAATGAACAAGCAGACCATTGAAAAGGATATGATCGGTACCTGCTGCGAGCGGTAAATGCAGATCAGCAAGCTCACAGGTGGGCGTCCTGCGGGGATCAATGACCACCACCATCAGATCCGGATTTTCCTTTTTGGCCTGGGCCAGGCGTTGGTAAAGAACCGGGTGGCACCAGGCAGTATTGGAGCCCGCCAGGATCACCAGTTTGGCCCGCTCCAGATCTTCATAGGAGCAGGGCACCGTATCCGAACCAAAGGCACGCTTGTAAGCGGCCACGGCTGACGACATACAGAGACGGGAATTAGTATCGATATTGGCGCTGCCGATAAATCCCTTCATCAGCTTGTTGGCAACATAATAATCTTCTGTCAACAACTGACCGGAAACATAAAAACCGA
Organism: Gammaproteobacteria bacterium; assembly: GCA_011052165.1. Taxonomy (GTDB): domain Bacteria; phylum Pseudomonadota; class Gammaproteobacteria; order UBA6429; family Thiohalophilaceae; genus JAADGZ01. Next base: position 2,949 of record DRJN01000252.1, on the reverse strand, counting down.
CGGCCTGCGGACCGTGTTCGTCGATGATGCTGCGAAATTGATCGGCGACATAGTCCAGCGCATTGTCCCAGCTATGCGGGGTGCCTTCGATTTCCGGATACAGCAACCGCCCATCGCTACTCAGGGTATCCGCCAGCGCCGCGCCCTTTGAACATAAGCGACCGAAATTAGCGGGATGATCGGGATCGCCTTTAACCGTTACATTTCCACTTTCATCAAGGCTGGCAATGACCCCGCAGCCAACCCCGCAATAGGGGCAGGTTGTTTGCACTTCGTGGCTCATCATTTTCCGTCTTTAATTCCTGGACATTTGGCGGCATCGAGATTCATTTTCATATTGGGGATGGCGGCTCTACGTTAAATTTAGTCATCTTGCCACTTGCCCGGACGCTACTTCAGCGTCAGTGAAAGCAGAATTTTATCCCCCTCAATCTTGATCGGATAACGCGCGGCACAACCTTTATCCGGAGCAACCGCAAGACCGGTGTCCAGACTGATATTCCAGTTGTGCAAAGGACAGGAAACTTTATTATCATGCACGAGACCCTGTGATAGCGGGCCGCCTTTGTGTGGGCACCTGTCACGCAGGGCGAAAATGTCATCTTCGTTAGTCCTGAATATGGCAATATCACCACCACCACTGCCACGCACCACCCGCGCACCCTGACGGGGAATATCATTTATCGTTCCAACTTCAATCCAGTTATCAGTCATAATCATTACCATTGCAATAGTTGTTTTTCACCGCGAAATGCCCGCTTGCCGGGGTGCAAAAATGCCATGACGCAAAGAGTAAATATTTTCCTTTGCGTTCTCTGCCTTTTCGCATTTTCATTTTATTCATCCATTGATCTCTTTCAGCGGTACGAACTCATGTTTCTCGGCACCTTCGACACGTTCCTGCCAGGGATCGACCTGAGCATATTCCTGCGCCAAGAGAAATCGTTCAGCCAGGGTCCTGCGCCCGTCTCCATCGTCAAGAATTTTTTCCTTGATATAGGTAAGACCTACGCGTTCCACCCAGGGGGCGGTGCGTTCAAGATAATACGCATTTTCACGATACAGTTGCATAAAGGCGGCACAGTATTCTTTAACTTCTTCTTCGGTGCTGACATTGCAAAGATAATCTGTTGCCCGTACTTTCACGCCACCGTTACCGCCGATGTGTAACTCATAACCGGAATCCACACAGACGACGCCGAAGTCCTTGATAGTCGCCTCGGCACAATTACGTGGACAACCGGAGACGGCCAGTTTGAACTTGTGCGGCGTCCAGGAGGCCCAGGTCAGTTTTTCCAGTTCAACTCCCATGCGCGTGGAATCCTGGGTACCGAAGCGGCACCATTGCTTGCCGACGCAGGTTTTGACGGTGCGCATGGCCTTGCCATAGGCGTGACCGGAGACCAATCCGGCCTTGCCTAGATCTTTCCATATTTCAGGCAACTGTTCCTTCTTCAAACCATAGAGACCAATACGTTGACCACCGGTAACATGAACCGTCGTTACATTATATTTTTCTGCCACATCGGCGATAACCCTGAGTTCCGAGGGTGTAGTGCCCCCCCCCCACATACGTGGAATGACCGAATAGGTGCCATTTTTCTGAATATTGGCATGCACGCGTTCATTAATGAAACGCGACTGCCCGGCATCTTCATATTCAGCTGGCCAGGCGCAGAGCAGATAGTAATTCAGAGCCATGCGGCACTTGGGACAACCGTCGGCTTTTTTCCAGTTCAGCGCCTGCAGGGTGGCGGGAATAGATTTCAGTTGCTGTTCGACCAGGGCCTTGCGCAACTCATCATGGGAAAGATCGGTACAGCCGCAAACAGGCTTCAAATGCGGGGCTACGGAATGATCGCCGCCAACGGTGTATACCAGCAGGGCTTCTACCAGCCCGGTACAGGAGCCACAGGAACTCGATGCCTTGGTGTGGGCCCGCACATCCTCCAGCGTAAAGAGCTTCTTTTCGTTAATCGCCCTAACGATGTCACCTTTACTGACGCCATTACAGCCACAAATCTCGGCATCATCCGCCATGGCGGCAACCCGGCTTTCCTCACCACCGTGACCGGAATCACCCAGATGCGCCTGACCAAACAGAATGTTCTCGCGCATATCGCTGATATCCGTTTCATCGCGCATGAGATCAAAATACCAGCTGCCATCCAGCGTATCACCGTACATCACCGCGCCCTTGATACGATTGTCCTGCACCACCAGCTTGCGATAAACGCCACGCGAAGCATCCTGAAAGACCAACTCATCTGTATTTTCATTGCCGGTGAAGTCACCGGCTGAAAACAGATCGATACCGGTCACTTTCAGCTTGCTCGAAGTCACCGAACCTTCATAGCGGCCTATGCCATACTTGGCCAGGTGGTTGGCGCAGACTTTGGCCATTTCAAACAAAGGGGCGACCAGACCATAGGTCAGGCCACGATGCTGCACACATTCACCGACAGAATAAACGCGTGGATCAAACGTCTGCATGGTATCGCTGACCACGATGCCGCGTTCACAATGAATGCCTGCGCTTTTCGCCAGTTCGAAGTTGGGTCGAATCCCTACGGCCATCACCACCAGATCGGCATAAATTTCGCTGCCGTCCTTGAAACGAATTTTTTCCACCCGCCCTTTACCCACGATGGCTTCAGTCTGCGCGGGCATAAGAAAATTCAGGCCACGATCCTGCAAGGAGGTCTTCAATATTTCCGCCGCTGATCTGTCCAGCTGGCGATCCATCAGCGTATCCATGAGATGCACCACCGTGACGCTCATGCCCTGTTCCATTAAACTATTGGCAGCTTCCAGACCCAGGAGTCCGCCTCCGATAATCACGGCATGTTTATGTTTGCTGGCCGCATCCAGCATCTGATTGACATCATGAATATCACGAAAGGACACCACGCCATCAAGATCATGACCGGGGACAGGAATAATAAAGGG
>DRJN01000251.1 GCA_011052165.1 Gammaproteobacteria bacterium | reverse complement strand
TCGGGTTGCCGTATTTCAGTTGCAGAAATAATGATGAAAAGAGTCGGCCGTTCATGGTTTTCATATCAAATATTGTATTTGATACTGTTGTCAGGAGGTTTTCTATATCACTCTTCGGTTGAGGCGCGTCTGCCTTCGGCCAAGCGCGAATGCGCAACCTGCCATATCATGTGGTTAAATGAATTCAAGCGCAAGGATATCTCGACCTTGATTCCCTATAATCCAAAGCCGGTAGAAAAAAGTGGTAAGCAGGATATCGTCAGTACCGAGCGCATGTGTTTTTCCTGTCATGATGGTTATGTTATGGATTCCCGTTTTTTGTGGAAAAATCGCAAACACACCCATCCTGTTGGTGTCATTCCCAGTACCAATATCAAAATGTCGCGGGTGGAGGGAAAAGAAGTTTTTCCACTCAATGAGGATGGGAAAATATACTGTGGCACCTGCCATTCTGCGCATGGTGTGGACTGGAATCAGACAGAAGCGCCGATATTTCTTCGGGTTCTGAATATCAATTCCAGCATGTGTATGATCTGTCATGAGAACAAGAAGAAAGGTCTGGCTTCTGGTAATCATCCGGTTAATAAAAAACTCTCGCATATCCCCGAAGCGCTACGTGAGCGCGGATCCAAGTTTAGCAAGAAAAAAGAAGTGATTTGCCAATCCTGTCACCGGGCCCATGGTTCCGAGGTCAAAAAACTACTGGTACGTGATAATCATGAATCGCGGCTTTGCACATCCTGTCATACTGATAAGAGCGGCGTTCGCGGAACCAAACACGATATGGGGATTATGGCGCCGGAGACCAAAAATATTCGCGGCAAAACTGTGGCTGAATCGGGTCCCTGCAGTGCTTGTCACATTCCCCATGATGCGAATACTCCGCGACTGTGGGCGCGAGATTTTCAGACAGGGATGGATACGGTTTCGTCCTATTGTCTGGGTTGCCATACCCGCAACGGTCCTGCGCATAAAAAAACATTGGGAACTTATACCCATCCAGTGAATGTTCCCGTTTCCCGCCTGGGGATTACTGCGACGATAAATAAATGGGTGAGTAAATATATTGCATCGAAAAAATTCTCGGCCATTATTCCGCTGCCCTTGTTTGATAGCTTCGGCACACGCAGTAAAAAAGGGGGCAATGTCACCTGTTTGACCTGCCATAATCCGCATAAATGGTCGCACAAGAAAGTCTCGGGTACATTGCCTGATCCTCGGACTCTGGAAGGCGATGGCAGCAATAGTTTCCTGCGTATTGCGTACGATGGCCGCAACCGCCTGTGTACTAACTGTCATCGAAAGAATGCCAGCGTGGAGCTGTCAAAGCACAATCTTTCCATCAGCGCACCCGATGAGAAAAATGTTGATGCGCAGACTGCGGAAAAGACGGGTGCCTGCAGTGCCTGCCATGTTCCACATAATGGCGAAGCTGCGTATATGTGGGCTAAGGAAACCGAAGGATCCCGCGAAGGTGTAGAGAAGATGTGCAAGACCTGCCATAACAAGACCGGTAGCGCCAAAGACAAATTACCCGGTGAGCACATGCACCCGTTACATATCAAGCTGGATCTATTGCCAATGAAGGTGAAGCCGGGCTTGCCCACCTTTCTCCGGGATGGAACCCGTGATACAAAACGAGGTGAGCTGGATTGTGCAACCTGCCATAACCCGCATCAGTGGCAGCCTGGCAAGCCGGCCAGTCTTACGGGGAATCGTGCAGAGGTGGAGGGTCAGGCCAATAACAGTTTTCTTAGAATCAATGCGGCTGGCGATGCCAAACTTTGTATTCATTGTCATCAGGACAAGAATACGATTCTGAAAACTGATCATGATCTGAGAGTAACGGCGCCAAAGGCGCGTAATAAAAAGGGTCAGAATATCGATCAGTCCGGGGTGTGTGGTCAGTGTCACAATGTACATACACCGATTATTCCGCAATGGTTGTGGGCACGAACCCTGGGACCTGGCGAAGACATGATGGAATCCATGTGTCGCAGTTGCCATCAGCAGGGGAATATTGCGGCAAATAAAATTCCACCCCAAAAGACGCATCCTAAGCGAATGGTTCCCGCTAACAAAGGCCGTATGTTTGGTGGTCGGGCCGGCAATATTCTTCCCCCAGTATTTGATGCCAATGGTAAGCCTGTGCAGGCGGGTTTGATAACCTGCCCGACCTGCCATAACCCGCATCAGTGGGATCCGGCAAAAGCGGAACAGGGAACCGGTCGCAACCGGGAAGGGGATGCCATGACCAGCTTCTTGCGTCACAAGAATACCGCGTATTTTCTTTGCAGTGATTGCCATGGAGAGGACTCTCTGTTTCGCTATAAATATTTTCACTGGAAAGAATCCCGCACCCGGCATCATTTATACAAGCCTTGAGTCAGTTTATATTTTGAGGCGTTTTAAATTCCCGATTATGGGAGCCGGCGCGGGTCAATATTCTCAAATATGGCAGGCATGAAGACAAATACTCGTATAATCATAAACTTATAATCTGGCAAACATATTGCAATGTGCTAAGTAGTTGTGAAATTTAGACGCATATTGCCTGACATGTTTTAACCATGGGATCAAAAAGCCGGAGGGGGCTATGAACATACAATTACCAAATCGAATGAATTTGTTGGCAGGCGCGGTGATAGCGCTGGGAATTCTGTCTATTAACACCGCAAACGCTGGCATCTCTGTCACAAAACACAACCTGGGCAGTACGGGTACAGGCACGAATACATTTGATGGCACCCAGGCTATCTGTGTTTTCTGCCATACGCCACACGGCGCGGATACCTCAGCTTCCGTACCACTCTGGAACCGGGTTCTGTCCAGCTCCAGTTCCTATACCACGTATGATTCTCTAGGAACCACCAGCCTTGATGGTGCGGTCGCGCCGGTAGGTTCGGTCTCCATTGCCTGTCTCTCCTGTCATGATGGCACCCAGGCGATGAATGTCATGATCAATGCACCTGGATCCGGAGGTTACGATCCGGCGGGTTCCGCCTTGGCGGGTACCTGGACAGGGCCTGCCGCCACGGCGACTCAGGTGGGTTCACTTAACTATTCAACGGGAAGCATTGTCAATATCGGTACCGATCTGAGTAACGACCATCCTGTCGGCATTCAGTATGGCGGTGGTGGTGCGACCTCAGCCGATGCGGATGGCGCCTTTGGTGGTGCAACAGCGGATCCTGATTTCATTAAACCTTATAAGGCTACGATTAACGCCAAGCCTGTCTGGTGGGTTGATACGTCTGTCGGCACAACCGGTGTTCGTGAAAAGACAGATATGCAGCTTTATACCCGGGCCGATCTGGGTGCTACGGAACCCTTTGTCGAATGTGCAAGTTGTCATAACCCGCATACCAGCGCTAACCCGACGTTCTTGCGTATAGCCAATACAGGCAGTGCAGTCTGTCTGGCGTGCCATACCAAGTGATTTCCTGGAAATAGAAGCAAATCCGGAAAATGAATGAACGTCGTTTGGCCCATGGTGATGGGAGTCACTATGGGCCAATTTACTTTTAGGTAACTTAAAAGCAACAAGGTGCAACGTGAGGACAAAAGTAAAATATTTTTATTCTAAATCCTGGGGTGGAATGGTGTTGTATAGCATATTTCTCCTTTCAGTGATGAGTCTGTCTGATGCCAGTGCGGCTATGAAAGTGGAAAAAATGGATGATGGTATTTATGCCTATGTCGGCAAACAGGCGATCAGTGTCGAAGAGTACAAACAGACACTACAGAATGCGGTAAGGTCAAAATTCTACCATGGAAAAATTCCAGAAGGAAAAATGGAAGAGGTGCGAAGGAATGTGGGAAAAGAACTGGCCACCAAACTCCTGATGATACAGGAAGCACGGCGCCGACAATTAAAGCCTGATGAGAAATTTGTCAGCACGACCTTGAATGAAACAGTAAAAAAATATGAGAAACAGTATGGTGCCAGTAAGAAATGGCCCGAATACAAGGCGCGTTTTGTACCACGTCTCAAGAAGCAGTTGAAGAAGGAGAGTATTGTGATGCAGCTGGAGAAAGAGATCAGCAAAATTCCAGCCGTAAGCACTGCTGACAGCAGAAAATATTATCGTGACAATAAGGAGAAATTCACTTCGCCCGAACAATTAAAAGTTTCGGTTATCCTGCTTCAGGTCATGCCTTCCTCTCCGGTTTCCTCCTGGGATGAAGCCATGGATGAAGGTCGAAAGATTTATAAGAAATTGCAGCGCGGCGCTGATTTCAGCGAGTTGGCAAAATTGCATTCGGCCGATTCCAGCGCCAAAAATGGAGGCGACCTGGGCTATTTGCACAAAGGCATGCTGGCAAAAAAAATTCAGGATGTCGTTGATAAATTAAAATTAGGTGAAATATCCAAACCGATTAATGTTTTGCGTGGCATTGCTATTTTCAAACTGGAAGGCAGAAAAAAATCCGTATTGAATCCATTTGAAAAAGTAAAAGCCAGAGCCGGACGTTTATGGCAGAGAGAACAGGTCGAATTTGCAAGAAAAAAACTGGTTGACAGTTTATGGGAGTCGACCCTGATCAGGGTTAACTCAAAATATTACAAAGATGAAGCAATGAAATCGGCGGTGAACGGAAAAAAATAAACATGACGTTGTGATGGCAGACTCCGGATGCCGGATGGTTTTAATTTGAAGTCTGTTGTCAAGGTATTAGTAATGAAACGCCTGTTGTTGTCAGAAAAATACAGAATCAGCATTGTAGTTTTGCTGCTTTGTTTTGGCACAGAGAATTCTATGGCAGATTTGGTTATGGCGCCGATTCGTTACTGGGGGGATGTCACTTACGAGCATCGCATAGAAAATTATACCCAGAGTGAGAACCAGATTCGCAATCTGTCAACGGTCAATCTGAGAGGAAATACTTTTTTATGGCAACCCTGGTTCGCCCGTTTGAATGCGGGTTTGGGGTTAACATACAACATGCTCGATCGGGAACACAGTGGCACATCGAATGGTGAAATTGTAACGGGAAATGGTCAGTTATTGATGTTGCCACAAAGCCGCTTTCCACTGGAATTGCATTTTGACAGTCAGGATAGCCGGGTAACGGGCGATGCGCTGGGAAGTAAGCCCTATTCGAATACCCGCTACGGGGTATCACAGAAATATCGCAGTCTTGACGGTTCGCTGAATGCACAGGCCAATTACGACCATAACCTGCAAAAAACAGAAGGTCAGGCGGATGATACCAGTGATCTTTACACTCTGAGCCTTGGCAAGGTTATTGACCGCCATCAGTTTAATTTTGATGGGAGCCGGGAAAAAGCGGAACGCCGTTCCAGTAATATCAATTATCTACGTGATAATCTTATTGCTCGGCATAGTTATCGGCCTGACCCCTCTTTTTCGATGGAAAATATGGCCAGCATAGTTGAAACTGAGGATGATACGAGTAACTTCATTAATAACAACAGACAGCTTCAACTAACCAGTAATTCATTTTGGCGACCACAGAATAGACCTGTTTATGGTAATGCCGGGGCAAGATATTATGCGTCTCTCAACGAGAATGGCGATCTTGTTTCTGATAGCAAGACGCTCAATGCCTATGGTGGCGTTAATTATGATGTTACTCGTGCATTTCGCCTCACAGGTAATATGACGGCGAACAATACCGAAAACAGCGGAAGATCTGCTTTGACCTCTACCCAGTCAATGGGAGCAAGATATAACCCTGAATATATGAATTTGGGGAATTTTCAGTACAACTGGAATACTTCGGCAAATATTTTGAACCGCAGTGGTGGTGAATTCAATGGCCGGCATTTAACAGGCCAGCTTGGGCATAATATACTGCGGCGCTACAGCACCCGTCCAGGACTGGAATATAGTGCTAATTTCAGTCAAAGTTTTGTTACTGAATATGATACGGCCGCAGAAGATGTCAATAGAATTAATAATAGCCTGTCGTTCACCTGGCGAAAAAGTGAAAGGGGTGGGAACGCCTATATTCGTTTAATGGGCAGTGATTCACGTACCGTTATCAGTCATCGGCATGAGGTTTATCAATTTATAAACCTGCAACTGACCAGTGTACAACCCTTGACACACAAATCCTCCTTGTCAGGCAATATAACCATTAACGCAACAAGAAATGAGTTGCCGAATACTCCGTCAGGTGGTTTTGCAACAACGTCATCGGCAAATCTGGTTTATCGTCAGATTATGGTTTTTAATATTCCCAGATTGTATTTTATCTCGGACTTGAAGTTTGACAAGGAATTGACCCGGCCCTTTTCAATAAACAGGGAAAAACAGGATAGAAGAATTTGGGAAAACAGATTTGATTATACTATCGGGCGATTGCAAATGCGCCTGAGTTTACGAGTTTCAAAAATAAATAGTACTTCTTATAATATTTTCATGTTTAGAGTGAAGCGTTTGTTTGGAAACTAAATAGCTGTTCCAAATACCCGAACACTTTAGAAATTGCCGTTCGTCCTGAGCGAAGTCGAAGGACTCACCACGAACGTGGAAATTCACAAGTGTTCGGGTATTTGGAACGCGTATTTAGCGGATATTGACACTAAATAATATTGTTACCTGTAATTTTAGTGGAGGAAAATGTATGAACTTTTATTTTGTTAAATCAGAACTGGAAAGGGGTTCCCTGTTACTATTGTTTTTGCTGGGTACTCTCGCTGTTGTGGGGAATATCAGTCCCGCGCATGCTGAATATGGTGATCTTGTCTTGAATCAACATGCAGAGAAAGAAGGCATGCCGCCGGTCATATTTCCACACTGGTTTCATCGCATTCGCTTTCGTTGCAAGGTCTGTCACGCTGATCTGGGGTTCAAATTCAAAGCGGGCGGAAGCGGAATTAATATGCTGAAGATCATCGATGGACAGTACTGCGGAGCCTGTCATAATGGTGAAATCGCATGGTCAGTTGAAAATTGTGATCTCTGCCATACAGGTAAGGATGGGTTAAAAACACAGGTCGATGGTAGCACGCTGAGTAAGTTGGTAGTGCCTGTAAAAGACAAAAATAAGAAGCCCAGGTAGGAGGAGACGCAAATGAAATCATTATTCAGGAAATATTTATGTCATAAATTGTCAGTTGTTGCCCTCACTTCGATTTTTATAGTATCGATGCAAATGTCCTTTGCGGGTGATCCCAATTCATTCAATCGATTGATGAAGAAAAAAGCGGAAAGAAACCTTCCGCCAGCTCGGGATGGAATTCATGATCCGGAGGCGGAAGGCACAAATACATTGCAACCGCCAAAAGAGGCTTTTTCCAATTTAGTGAAAAGCAAATCAGGTAACTATGTTGACTGGGTCAAGTCTCTGCGAGAGGGTAAAATCCATCCGCGCTATGACAGACTGGATCCGAAGGCCAAACCCATCATTATGGATCTTAATATTGTTCGTGAAGTGAAAGGCTCCATGCCCGATGTGGTTTTTCCTCATGCTCAGCATACGGAATGGCTGGACTGCTCAAATTGCCATCCAGCGATATTTATTCCCCGAAAAGGCGCAAACCAGATTAGTATGGCGTCTATTTTACTGGGTCGGAAGTGCGGGGTTTGCCATGGCAAAGTAGCCTTTCCTATAACGGCGAAAACGTGTCGTATTTGTCATTCAAAACCGAAATTAACAAAGGTGAGAAATAAAAAACATGTTGGAAAATAAGATGAAATGGGTATGGCAAACAGGCCGGCGGATCGGGTGAGAGCATAATGAAATTATCAGGCTGGGTTCTCGTTGTTCTATCGATGCTATATCTCAATAGTCTCTATGCGGCATATAGTGGCAAACAGTTTCATAAAACAATGAAGCAAACGCAGCAGCAGGCCAAGTTTGTCAGGAAGTTGATTAAAGTTTCATCAGCTGCACAAAAAGTCAGGGCAAGCAAAGATATAAACGTACAGTCATTATACCGTGCAGCCAATGATCTCTACCAAAATGCACTGGTATATATCGATGCTGGAAATAGCAATGCGGCTGCGCAATCCCTGTTTTATACAACTGAACTGATGTTCAGGGCGGTTAAACTGGCAGGAAAGCAAAGGATCGTTAATGATAATGATCATCGTATATTCGAACTGCGGCTAAGGAGCGTCAATGCCCTGCTTGAGGCCTTGCAGCGAATTGGCAAAATAAAAGGGGTTGCGGAGAAAACTGACAAGCTCAAGGGCAAGATGGATGTAGAGATTAGTGCTGCGAAAGCTTTGATGAAGGCTGGGCGGCCATTGAGTGCACGCAAGACGATTGATAAGGCTTATGTTGAAATAAAAACGGCCATCAGCGGACTCCGAAGTGGTGATACTCTGGTGAGAAGCCTGCATTTTAAAACTAAAAAAGACGAATATCTTTATGAGATTGATCGGAATGATACGCACAAAATGCTGGTAACGCTTCTGCTTGGGGATAAAATGAAAAACCCGAAAATCAGGGCAAGAGCGAAGAAGTTTCTTGATAAGGCGGCAGCGCTAAGAAAAAAAGCAGAAGAATATGCAGGAAATGGTGACTATGAAAAGGCAGTGAAAACTTGCGAAGAGTCTACCAAACAGGTTATTCGTGCTATTCGAAGTTCAGGTTTCTTTATTCCGGGATAATTGAACCATGCTGAAGATTAGATTTTCCTGTGGTTTTTATACTCTACTCTTAATGGCAACACTGTTGTTACCACTAATATCCAGTGCGGCTTCAAAGTGGAAGTCATTGGAAAAGGATGGTATTCATGATCCAGACAGTCCTGCTATGGGTGTGCTTCAAGAACCGGCTGCAGCATTGTCAAAATTACCACAGAATACAAGTGGCAATATGGTTGATTGGGTCAAAGCGCTTGAAGATGGGGCCATCCATCCGCGTACTAATCTATGGCCGGAAACAAAGGTGCGGATCAGAAATGATGACGTTTTCCTGGAGAAAACGGGGGAAATGCCGGTAGTTCGTTTCCCTCATCGAGCGCATACTATGTGGCTTGACTGCAAAAATTGCCATGAAAAATATTTCATATCAAAAAAAGGAGCAAACCCGATTACGATGATGAAAATTCTTCAGGGATATTATTGTGGCCGCTGCCATGGCGCAGTGGCATTCCCGTTGACGGAATGTGATCGTTGCCACAGTGTTCCACGCAGCAAACTGGAGAAAATAAAGGCAGAAAGCCGGAAAGCAGAAAACCGGAAGTAGACAGACAGGATAAAACGATGCATAAGTACGGGCGCCTGATAATGGCAGGGATTATTCTGTTTCTGGTTTTCCCACTACGGGCCGAATATGGTGATGTGGTCCTGAACAAACGCGCAGAAAAGGAGGGCATGCCCCCGGTGATTTTTCCTCACTGGTTTCACCGTATCCGGTTTCGTTGCAAGGTCTGTCATTTTGAACTGGGGTTTGAAATGCGGGCAGGCAGCAACAACGTCACGATGCAGGAGATCATCGACGGGAAATTCTGTGGTATGTGTCACAATGATGAGATTGCCTGGGGGGTTGAAAATTGTGATCTCTGTCATTCCGGACGACCGGGGTTGAAAAGCAAGATTCATGGGGGGCATTCCACGGGCGGCCCCGGTATTTGGTAACAGGGTATCAGTATGTGCCGTACACGCTTTATGGATTTTTTTTTATTCCAGTCTGGATGGGGCTGGCGCCGCGCTGTATTCATTCTGATGATGGTTTCAATTCTGGCGGGTTGTGCCAGGCTATCAGGTCCAACCTCACCCGGAAGTAAAAATTCTGCCAATGGCCTGCTGTTATTCTGGCGCAGTATTGAGAGTGGGATTCAGGAATCCGGTGGTGCAATACCGGCTGCCGGAGGCTACATACAACTGGGCCGCCCCGTATCGGTGGCTGCCTGGGCGGACTATGTTTATATTGCGGATGCAGGCCGGCAGGCTATTTTACGTTATGATCGGCGGCGTGAAGTGTTCTCGATTTATTATCGAATGCCGATTACTGCGGCGACACGAATCATTGTTACGGGCGGGGAATATCTTTATATCACCGATCCGTTGCAAAGCCGTATTTTATATCTGGATCGCAATGCGCATCTTCTGCGCGAAATCACAGACTTTAATCTAAAGCAACCGGTGGCCATCACGGCTGATGATTCCCGTGACCAAATTCTGGTAGCGGATGCTTTTTATAATCAGATCCTGATTTTTAACAAGCTGGGACGATTGATTCAGACGCTCCATCCTGTCGATAAAACAGGTGCTCCTCTTGCAGGTCTCACGGACATGGTGGTGAGCAAGGGGAAAATCTACCTGCTGGATCGCTTGTTGCGGGAAGTTGTGGTGACTGATCTTGATGGGCGTTATTTACAGACCATTGGCCGCAACCGGTTGCAACAACCCGTAGCCATGCGGATCGATGAGACGGGACGGATTATCGTTGCGGATGCGTTTGATAATTCGCTACTGTTTTTCAGCAAAAATGATCGCCATAAAATATCAGCGAAATCAGAATCAGTGATGACCATGCAACTGGCCGGGATGGACTTGCACGAAAACTGGTTATATCTGGTTGACGTTGCGGCAGCAAGGATCCAGGTGATGAAACTGCTTTTTCCTGCGGCGGCAGCGGGACAGAAAAAATGAAGCCGGTATCATGGCTTCGCCCGCATTTAGCGGATTATTCAGTGACCACCCTGGCTGTTTTTCTGTGCCTGTCCGTGTTGACAGCCTGTTCGACCGTCCCTTCCCGTCTTGAGTTCAAAATCAGGGCGAGTGACGCCGAGCGCGTCTGGCCAGCGCTACCTGAGGTACCGCGATACCGCTATGTGGGTGAATTGACGGGCGAGAGTAACTTTTCTTCCGCTGAGACATCGGATAGTCCTTTTAACTCGGCCTGGCGTTGGCTGGCCGGGTTGGGGAAGGATCATCGCAATCCAAAAGTCTTGCAGCGTCCGCAGGGGGTAATGGTCGATAGTACCGGTCGGATACTGGTGACCGATGTCAGCCGGCAGGCGGTCTTTGATTTTGATGTGAATCGTGGTGAG
>DRJN01000250.1 GCA_011052165.1 Gammaproteobacteria bacterium | reverse complement strand
TTGCATAAGTATTTGCACCATAGCCCCCTCTCCCTCTGGGAGAGGGTTGGGGTGAGGGGATAAAATACATGCAAATACTTATGCAACGATTAATAATTCAAGAGTCTGTCGATTCTCTTATGCGCTGGAAAATTTTTCCACCAGGGCATCAATCAGCAGACGAACCTTGACCGAAAGATGACGGCGATGCAGATAAACCGCATACAGGGCCATATCATGAAAAGCATAATCTGTCAGTAATTCATCCAGACGTCCAGCCTGGATATCATCGGCGACAACAAAATCAGGACACATGGCAACCCCTAGATCCGCCAGCAAAAGCTGGCGTACTGCACGCACACTGTTAACGGTAATCGAGCCCTGCATTGTAATAACCTGCTTTTTACCCTGCTCTCGAAACAGCCATTGCTGCTTGCCCGGAATATTGGAGTCAAAAATAGCCTGGTGTTGTGTCAGCTCAAGGGGATGCTTAGGCCGCCCCGCTTGCCGCAGATAGGCCGGACTGGCACACACGATGGTGCGCACCGGACACAGACGCCGCGCCACCAGACTGGAATCAGGAAGATCGGCAATCCGTAGCGCCACATCCACCCCCTCTTCTGCGAGATCAACCATACGATCGGAGAAAATAAGCTCGATTTTCAAGTCCGGCCAGGATTTTGAGAATGCACTGATGAGCGATATCAGATATTGCTCAGCAAACGACACTGGCGCACTAATACGCAATTCGCCCCGTGGCATACGCTGATTCGCCTGCACTGAGGATTCCAGCTCGTCCAATTCCGCCAGAATCGGCACACTGCGCTCATAATAGGCCTGCCCGGTAGGCGTGGTACTCACCTTACGCGTCGATCGGTTCAACAGGCGTGCATTTAGATCGCATTCCAATTGCGCCACATACTTGCTTAACAGACTTTTGGACAGGCGAGTCTTGCCCGCCGCACGGGAAAAGCCCCCCGCTTCCACCACGGCGATAAAGGCCCTCATGCAATTCAGTCTGTCCATGACAGGATTGTATCTATATTGTGGACAGTTTATCAATGTTTGCTGTATTGATAATAAATATTACACAGTCAATACTCCTGCAAACACCAACTTGATCCACAGGAGAGGAATCATGATGACCCCAAAAGCCAAACTTGCCACACTTATCTTTAGCACCAGTCTTTTCAGTGCCAGTTTATTACTCAGTCCCACCGTTCAGGCTGATCCTGCTAAACCCGGCCACTATCGTATCGACCCTGCACATACGTCCGTGCTATTCAGTATCAGCCATCTGGGTTTCAGTGAGCTGAACGGTCGTTTCGATGATGTCGAAGGCAAGTTTGATCTGAATCCAAAAGGCCAATCAAAACTGGTTATCCGCATCAAGACAGCCAGCATCGATACTAATTATAAAAAACGGGATCAGCACTTACGCAGCCCTGATTTTTTTAACGCCCGGCAATACCCGCTTATCACTTTTACGTCCACGCAAGTGAGATACAATGCTAAAAATGAACCCATCAGCATCAGCGGGAATCTAAAAATGCATGGTAAAATTCATCCATTAACGCTGACTATTCAGGCAAAACGCGCGGCCAATGATCCCTGGGGTAACTACCGTAGCGGCTACGCAGCCACCGCCAGCCTCAAACGCAGCGACTTTGGTATGAACTACATGCAGGGTAGTATTGGTGATGAAGTGAAACTGAAGATCAGCCTGGAAGCCATTCGGCAATAAAACCTTAGCCGCGATCTGAGCGAGCCTCTTTCAGAACCCGGGAAATAACTGATTAATTACCTTCTTCCTTCGACAAGCTTCCTTCGACAAGCTCAGGACGAACGGTAATTTAATCAGTTACACCTTAAAGTGATCCGGTATTTGAAACGCTTATCTAACGGAATTAATCAGAAATTAGCTAAGCGGACATTCGCTATGCAGATGCAATTATTGTTACAGACCATTATCCTGCCGCTACTGTTGTCTTTCGCAGTTTATAAAACAGCTCCTCAAAAGACCGTCTGGCTAACGGCAGGTTTATTTTTTGCCTGGCTGCCCGCCTGTTTGTGGATTCTGCAATTACCGGCCTGGCCACCCACCGAAGCCGTGGACTGGCTATGGCTGGCCGGACTTCTCTTTGTCACCCTCCAGTTAATACCGGCAAATATTATAAAGACCCCTTATCTAAAAGCGGGCCAACTGGGTGCTTTCATCCTTGTCCTGCTGCTCATCAGCCTGCCACTATTACAATATGCGCTCTCAGCCGAACTCCTCGCTGAACTTCTGCTCGTTCTGCTGATCGCAAGCATTCTTATCATCCTCCCTTCATCTTCCCCTGCCCCCGCCTTTATCATCAGCATGAACGCGACCGCGCTGACCGTATGCATCGCCCTCTCCGGAACCCTGCTGGTGGCGCAACTGGCGGGCGCGCTGGCCGCCGCTCCCGGTATATTCGCCCTGGCCGAACTCACAAAACGCCTGGCATCAAGCCGCCTGCAGGCCTCGGCATTACTGCCGCTGGCATTACTCTATCTATTACTACTGACTATTGGCCGCCTCTATGCCGACCTGCCAACAGGACCCGCTCTGCTATTATTACTTGCACCGCTGAGCCTACGGCTGAAAAACCGTGGCAGCATTGGCCTGGCCCTGCTTAGTATTGTGACCGCCAGCACCTGGCTGCTCATACTGCAAGGATAGTGATAAATATTACTGAGCAGCAGAGCAAAGAGAGCGTTGCACAAGGACTTCATCTGACCAGTTTCCCCTGTGTTTTAATCTGGTTAAATGTCCGCTTTTCTCGACTCCAGTCGATCCACTCTGTCTTACTGGAGCAAGCCAATTAGTTGCACGGCATCAGTGTCCCTGGAGCAGATGGTTTGACTCCATTGAATTCAACTCTCACTGAGGGTTGGCAAGGTATTCCTTCAGCATGCGCAGAAATAAAGTGACTGTGGGTTGCCACTCCCCTTGCATGGCTTGCCGGCCTACAGCACCATAGGGTAGTGGATCTGGCCGTGGCCGAATCCGAACGAACGCGGGCAATCCGTAGCGCACTGCAATGTAATTGGCCCAAATGCGGGCGATCCTGCCGTTGCCATTCACGAATGGGTGAATGCGCACCCATTCGGCATGCGCCCAACTACATAGCTCGATAACTTTGTATAGCTGGTCATCTGAGTGTGTGAATTGCGGTTGATCAATCAATGAGCGAGGCAACTCAACATCAAGATCTTCGAAAACCTGCTGCAGGATAGCTTCAAACCTTGTAATGGCGTTTGCCACCTCATTTGCAGGCATTCCCCACAGATCGTCAACATGAACTTCGATAGTTTTCATGCCTGGCGCACCCCGATACGCACCCACCCAATCAGGGTTGTCGACGTCCAGTTGCCGCATTAATTCGGTATGCCAGCGACAGGCAGATGGAAACCTGCACTCGTTGGCTTCATCCCAAACTGAGGAGGTCAAAAGGCGGATGATGTTTTGCGTGAGCTGGGTGCTGTTAGCGTCCCAATCAGCCATTAAGGAGTTCTTGCAGCTTGGTGTGAGAGGCTTTTTTCGTGGTATCGACCGCTTCTCCTTCAAGTGGGTCCTGGTACCGGCCCTCTGCTTCAGCAAATGATCGGAGCGATTTCTTTAAGTCCGGATCCGAATTCCGATACGATCGTAACTGTAGCGCAATGTCCTGAAGCTCCTGCGCAGCTACTACGCTTTGCTCTGCAACATACACGTCAAGAGCCTTACAAACCAGCTGGTTGATGCTAACCTTAACCACTTTCTTCAAGGTTATAAGCCGATTATATTGCTCTTCATCGACCCGAATGGTGAGACTTTTAATAGCCATAATTATTAGTTTAGCTCACATTTGTAGTGACGTCAAATCCAAGGAATAACGTCATTTCGCCTTAATATCCATGATTCATGGTTTTTCTCTGCACGCATTGACATAATGCTCCTGGCATAGCAAAGATCGAAAAAAAGATGGATATGTATATATCGATCTTGCGGCGGTTTATTAACGCAATGGGAGGCGAATTAGAGATTCGCGTCCACTTCCCTGATGGCGATGTAACAATCAGTCAATTTGAAAATCTGGGTGAGGGTTCCCGGTCAGTAGCGTAAAGCAAGGTTATCGCCGGTGGTGAGTTCTTCGACAAGCTTCCTTCGACAAGCTCAGGACGAACGGTCGGTTTTAAAGGGTCGGAGTGATTCGCTTTTAATCAAAGATTCGCTTTTAATCAAAAAAGCTTAACGAGAAAATTGCTCCAAGTTAAATCACTCCGACCCCTTAAGGAAGGCTCTTACAGGCCAACTTGATTTATCGTAGCATAATGCTACAATTGTTTTAAAATGTAACAAGGAACAACTTATGTCTACTCCACTAAGAGTTAATGATAATCTTTTTCAAGAAGCTGAGGCTGAGGGTTCTCTACTGAATCGTTCCACCGCCAGGCAAGTTGAATTTTGGGCGATGTTGGGCAAACGGGTCGCTCACTCCATTACGCCTGCCGATATACTGGCATTGATGCAGGGTATTGCAGAAGTACATATCCGGATCCCTGCATCACAACCCGTTAATCCGGAAGAACTATTTGCAGCCGTTGATAAGGCAATCTCAACCGGGAAACCAGGGCGGCGGATTACTCGAGACACCCTGTATTACGAAGCAAGCAAAAGTCGGCCGGGATTGCTGGATCAAGTCATGCCGGATGGTACTCGCCGCACCGGGCATTTTAATAGCGGTTCGTTCTTGCCCGAATGACTGGCGGGAAACAGCTTTGGGTATTAACGGGAGGTAATGGCGCAGGCAAATCCACTTTTTATGAACAGTTCCTTGCCACGACTGGAATGCCGTTTGTTAATGCCGACATACTTGCCAAACAACTGGATCCGGAACATACAGAAGCCGTCAGCTATAAAGCCGCGATTCTTGCGGGAAAACTACGTACAAAAATATTGTACACAGGCAACAGTTTCTGTTTTGAAACCGTTTTTTCTCATCCTTCAAAAATTGATTTTTTAGCCCAGGCCAAATCTCATGGCTATGACATTATTCTCATTTATATCCATCTACAAACGGATGAACTCAATCAGGCGCGGGTGGCGCAACGCGTGAAACGCGGTGGGCATAATGTACCCACCGACAAGATTATCAGTCGTATTCCGAGAACAAT
>DRJN01000249.1 GCA_011052165.1 Gammaproteobacteria bacterium | reverse complement strand
TAGCGCACCGGACGCAGGCAGACATAGAGATCCAGAACCTGGCGCAAGGTCACATTAAGCGAACGAATACCGCCGCTCACGGGTGTGGTCAGCGGTCCCTTGATGGCGATACTGAAGTCACGAATGGCATCCATGCTCTCATCCGGCAGCCACACATCCTGACCATAAACGCGGGTGGATTTTTCACCTGCAAAGATTTCCATCCAGGCGATCCGCCGGCGGCCGTCATAGGCTTTTTCCACTGCGGCATCAATAACCTTGCGCATAACCGGGGTTATATCCACGCCAATACCATCCCCTTCAATGAAAGGAATGATCGGGTTATGGGGTACATTCAGTGAATTATCTGTATTCACGGTGATTTTTTCACCGTTTTTTGGAATCTCAATTTTCTGGTAAACCATGCGTGCTCCGTTATTTAAAAAAACTGTATCAATAGCAACTGGCGCGGGATTATAGCAATAACAGGCTAATCTTTGCTGAGCTGATATAATCCCCCTGATGGCTCGATTGATCGCGTTTTGCAAACCTTACGGCGTACTTTGCCAGTTCTCTCCGGATCGGGATGGGGACGGCAAGACCGCTACGCTGGCGGATTTTATCTCCAGTCCCGGCATGTACCCTGCGGGCCGTCTGGACAAGGACAGCGAGGGCCTGTTGCTCCTGACCGACAATGGCGCCCTGCAACACCGAATCAGCCATCCGAAAAAGAAAATGCCGAAAACCTACCTTGTTCAGGTTGAAGGCGAATCAGATCCGGCGGTCATCCAGCAACTGTCTCAAGGCGTGGCGCTCAAGGATGGCTTGACCCGTCCGGCCAAGGTCAAGGCTATTCGCGAACCGGAACTCTGGCTGCGTCAACCGCCCGTACGCTACCGTGCGCACATCCCCACAAGCTGGCTGGAAATTACCCTGCGTGAAGGCCGCAACCGTCAGGTAAGACGCATGACCGCCGCAGTCGGTTACCCTACCCTGCGTCTGATCCGCTATGCTATTGGTTCCTGGAGCCTGAACGGGCTGGAGCCGGGACAATGGTGCGAACTCAAACTTGCCAGGAAGTATTAATCGTTGCATAAGTACTCGCCTGTATTTTATACCCTCACCCCAGCCCTCTCCCGAAGGGAGAGGGGGTTATTATGATGCAAATACTGATGCAACGATTAATATTGAGATGATGTTTTATCAAGATCGTAAGCCACTTGTTTAAATGACCCCATCAGAAACCAAACAGATTGTCGTCGGGATGTCCGGCGGTGTGGATTCCTCGGTTGCCGCCCTCCTGTTGCAACAGCAGAACTTTGCGGTGCGTGGCGTATTCATGAAAAACTGGGAAGGCGATGACCGTGACGGACACTGTCACGCCGAGGAGGATCTTGAAGATGCCCGGCAGGTCTGTGAGAAACTGGGGATTGATTTGCAGGGCGTTAATTTTTCCGATCAATACTGGGAGCGGGTATTTGAATATTTTCTGATGGAATACCGGGCCGGGCGCACCCCTAATCCGGACATCCTTTGCAACAAAGAAATCAAATTCAAGGCTTTTCTGGATTACGCCCTGTCTCTGGGCGCCGATGCGATTGCCACCGGTCATTATGCCCGCATCGACTGTGTAGACGGACGCTACCGTTTGCTCAAGGGACGGGATCAGAACAAGGATCAGAGCTACTTTCTTTATACCCTGGGCCAGGCGCAACTGGCGAAAAGCCTGTTCCCGATTGGCGAACTGGAAAAGCCACTGGTCCGGCAACTGGCCGAAAAACACCAACTCATCACCTTCAATAAAAAAGACAGCACCGGGATCTGTTTTATCGGCGAGCGTCATTTCAAGGCTTTTTTACAACGTTATATTCCGGCACAGCCTGGCGAGATTATCACCCCTGACGATGAACATATCGGCCAGCACGACGGCCTGATGTATTACACCCTGGGTCAGCGGCAGGGACTGGGGATCGGTGGTATTCGTGGTCATGAAGGCGCCACCTGGTATGTGGCCGACAAGGATCTGAAGAACAACCGGCTGATCGTGGTCGATCAGCATGATCATCCCCTGCTCTACCGTATTGAACTTAAAGCCTCTGATTTAAGCTGGACGGCCGGTGCTCCGCCTCAAATGCCCTGTATTTGTCGCGCCAAAACACGCTATCGGCAAACCGATGCCGCCTGCACCATTAGCAAGATCGACCGCGCTGCCTGCAAGGTGATATTCGAACAGCCCCAGTGGGCGGTCACACCGGGACAATCTGTCGTTTTTTACCAGGGCGAGGAATGCCTGGGTGGCGGCATCATCCATCACTTTCAGCGCCAAAACAGCGCATAGAAAACCGTACAGGACAAAACAGCATGAGCAGTATTCGTGAACGAACCCTGGCTCTGGCCGGCATGTTTCAGGCCACCACACTGGTCAAGAGCGTGGCTAGAAGCTCTGAGATGGATGACAGTCACATCGAGGCGACACTGGAAACCCTGTTTGTAACCAGCCCCGAAACCACACTGGAGGTCTATGGCTGCGTTGACAATCTCTACCTCGGTTTGCATTCCTTAATTCAGCAATTGGGGGGTGGTGCACAGCGGGACATGGATATTGCCCGCTATGTTATCAGCCTGCTACACTTATCTAACAGACTGGCAAAAAACGGCAAAATGCTGTCGCAGCTTGCCGGGGGCATAGAAAATGCACGCGCTCAGCGCACGCATTTTCCATTATTACATGAAAATGTTATCGCCAACCTGGCCGGAATTTACACGGATACCATCAGCCAGCTTCAACCTAAAAT
>DRJN01000248.1 GCA_011052165.1 Gammaproteobacteria bacterium | reverse complement strand
TTGCAACAGTATTTGCATGTATTTTATCCCCTCACCCCCACCCTCTCCCATAGGGAGAGGGGGCTATGGTGCAAATACTGTTGCAACGATTAATATTTAAGCGGGTTAGCCATTATAGCCGCTGCCGCCGCCCGTGGCTAAATGAGATTATGCTGGAAGAGTCCCCTGGTCCCCAGGTCTGAATCTTGCAGGTTTTAACGACAGGCCGGAACGGGCGAGAAAAGCGGGAAGAGCGTCAATTCCCCGGCACATATTAAAGAAGGAAGTGGAAAAGTGAGGTCGTAATGGGCAAAGTACTGATATCCGGGAGCCAGGTGGCAGACTGGCAAAAGCTGGTAAGTGATGCGGAGACCGAGCTGGGTGTGACACTGGATGAGGACATGGAAAGCTATCTGGTGTTTACCTTGATGCGCTATACCCGGCGCCCTGATATGGCGTCCCGGATCATGGCGCTGGATTATTTGCTCGCGATACAGAATAGCGGCGGCGTCAATCAGCAGCAAATGCGGGAGGTTGCCGATCAATGCCTGCTTCTGACGGGGTTATTTCCTGCGCGCGCCCGTCGCCGCCGGGTTAGCCTTACCTATTATGTGGATCTTGGGCGCGGCGCCTATCAGCATCTGGCAGAAAACCTGGCCAGCATGACCGGGTTTTATTCCCGCATGGCGCAGCAGTTTGTACAGGCCATGGATACCCTGCACACCATTCGCCAGATGAGTGAGGGGCAGCTGCAACTGGATCCCCTGGAAGCGTTTGACCTCTGGGAGCAGACGGGCAGCCGGGCGGCGCGAGTCCAGATGGCGCGGATAACGCAGGCTATTCCCGTAGCCGAGCATAGCGTGCCCCCCAAAAAACATTGATCGGACAACAGACTTAAGGGCTCGCGTCAAAATTAATTCACAGTTTGGACCGCCGATCTATCCCGCCCCACTACGTTGTTCGTCGCTTAAATAGGCCGGCTATTCGCACTTCTCTCGCCTTGCTGGACGGGCATCTCGACGCCCCAAAATGTCAATTAATTTTGATGCGAACCCTAAGGGTTGTTCAGAGATCGGTCCGAACTTTTTTAGGAGACGCTACTTTGCTAGACATGAAAGTTCCGGCACCCGGATTTCGCAACGGCGCAGGCGTGCGCGTTTAACGGCGGCGCGCACCTGCCCGGGTGCGGTACCACCAGGATGGTTACGGGCGGCGACCGAGCCTTCCAGCGTCAGCACCTCGAACACGTCTTCATCAATGGCATCCGAAAAACCTTTAAGCTCGGCCAGGCTCATCTCCGATAGATCCTTGTCACTGTCCACGCCGAAGCGTACCGCCTTACCGACGATTTCATGGGCATCGCGGAAGGGCAGGTTTTTACGCACCAGATAATCGGCCAGATCGGTAGCCGTAGAAAAGCCGCGCCGCGCGGCTTCACGCATGTTGTCTGTCTTAACCTCAATTTGCGGCATCATATCCGCGTACAAACGCAGGCAACCTTTGAGATTGTCAATGGTGTCGAAAAGCGGTTCCTTGTCTTCCTGGTTGTCCTTATTATAGGCTAAAGGCTGACCTTTCATTAGCGTCAACAGGCTCATGAGATGGCCGTAGATGCGGCCTGTTTTACCGCGTACCAGTTCAGGCACGTCGGGATTTTTCTTTTGCGGCATAATGGAGGAGCCGGTGCAGAAACTATCGCCCAGATCGACAAAGTCAAACTGGGCGGAGGACCACAGTACCAGCTCCTCTGAAAAACGCGAGAGATGCATCATCAGGGTGGCGGCAAAGGCCAGAAATTCAATGACAAAATCACGGTCGCTAACCGCATCCAGCGAGTTTTCGGCTATCGCATCGAAGCCCAGTAATTTAGCCGTATACGGCCGATCGATAGGATAGGTGGTGCCCGCCAGGGCGGCGGCGCCCAGGGGCATGACGTTGACTCGTTTATAGCAGTCCGCCAGGCGCGCCTGGTCACGCAGCAGCATTTCGCACCAGGCCAGAAGATGATGGCCCAGGGTGACCGGTTGGGCGGTTTGCAGATGAGTGAAACCCGGCATGATAGTGTCGGCCTCCCGTTCGGCCAGATCCAGCAAACCGTCGATGAGCCGTTGCAGCGTCAGGTTGATCCGGCCTATCTGGCTGCGCAGGTAGAGCCGAATATCCGTGGCGACCTGATCGTTGCGTGAGCGTCCGGTGTGCAGTTTCTTGCCGGTAACGCCAATGCGATCGGTAAGCCGTGCCTCGATGTTCATGTGCACGTCTTCCAGTTCCGTACTCCAGGCGAATTCATTGCGCTCGATTTCAAGACAAATGTCCTGGAGGCCGTTAACAATAGTATTGCGTTCACGCTCAGTGAGTACGCCGACATGAGCCAGCATACTGGCATGGGCGATGGAGCCGATGATATCTTCACGGTACATGCGTTTGTCGAAACCCACCGAGGCCGTGAAGGTTTCTACAAAGGCATCGGTGGGGGCGGTGAATCGGCCGGCCCAGAGTTTGTCCGTAATAGTATCGGTTGTCCCGCTGTCAGTTTTTCTGGAGTCGCTCATCGGCATATCATCGTTCAATATGAAGGAATATAACAGTATAACGTTTTTGCTGTCGCGGCGCAGTCTGCGCATATCATTTCAGCCGATTTTAGACAATAATTCATAGACTTAAACCGGATATTAAAGAAAATTGAAGATCTGGAAATCCCCCCCTCCATTTGCTCCGGGCGACGATGATCCGCTTTTTCTGCCGGATTTCTGTGCCATTCGCATGGTTTTCGTGGTCGTGATCGTGGCCGAGCTGGCGGCGTTTGTGTTGGCGCTGGCGCCGCTGAATCTGTCTCTGACGGAACGGCTGGGCAATCTCGGCATCATTTCCTTTTTCGTACAGTGGTGTGCGCTGGGTGCCAGCGCCCTGCTTTGTTTGCTGCGCCCCTGGTTGCGTGGGCACAGTGTGGTGCTGGTCAGCCTGTTCAGCTTTAGCATTATTCTGGGCGTTATTACGCTGGTATCCGAAGGCGCCTGGTATTTTTTTCAACGACCGTTTTTCGGCATCGGTGAGTACTGGCATATGCACTTTATGTTGCGTAACCTGTTTATCGGAATCATTATTACTGGCCCGCTGCTGCGTTACTTCTACATGCAGCATCAGTGGCGGCTCAAGATCAGGACCGAAGCGCAGGCGCGCCTGCAGGCGTTGCAGGCGCGTATTCGGCCTCATTTTCTGTTTAACAGCATGAATACCATTGCCAGTCTCACCCGCAGCCAGCCGGCCAAAGCTGAAATGGCGACCGAAAACCTGGCCGATCTGTTTCGTGCCAGCCTGATCGATGCGAAACAGTATCAAACGCTTGAAGAAGAATTTGAACTTTGCCGACGCTACCTGGAAATTGAGGCTCTGCGTCTGGGTGAGCGCCTGCAGGTCAACTGGGAAATTGATACCTTGCCATTGCAGGCCTTGATCCCGCCCCTGCTGTTACAGCCGCTACTGGAAAATGCTATTTATCACGGCATCGAACCCCTGACCGAGGGGGGGGTAATTGAAATCCGGGGAGAAATGACCAATCGTCAGTTGCATATCAGGATTGAAAACCCCGTGCCCCGACAAGGCATGTCAGCGCGTAGCGAGGGCCACCACATTGCCCTGGACAATATCCGCGAACGCCTGCATACCCTGTATGCTGCCCGCGCCGGGCTGGAAACCGAATTGTCTGAACAGTGCTATCGTACCCAGTTGTTTTTCCCTTATATAAAGAACCAGGATGAAGATACTTATTACTGATGACGAGCAACTGGCGCGCGAACGGTTGCGCAGCATGCTTGATGAGCTTTCACAGACGCTTATTACTGAAGCGGTCAATGGTGAACAGGCCTTGCAAGTGTGCGAACAACAGCAGGTTGATCTTGTTTTACTCGATATTCGCATGCCGGGTATGGACGGTCTGGAAACGGCCCACCACCTGATGCGCCTCCCTCAGCCCCCGGCTATCATTTTTACCACTGCCTACGATGAATATGCCCTCAAGGCCTTCAAAACTCATGCGGTAGACTACCTGCTCAAGCCGGTGCGTTTACAGGAGCTGGAAGCCGCGCTCACCGCCGCCACCCTCCTTAGCCGTGCGCAACAAAGCGCGCTGAATGATCTGAAGCTGGAAACCTCCACGCCTTTGTATATCAGCGCACAGGTTAAAGGCAGTCTGAGGCTGATCCCTGTCGAGGATATTTATTATTTTCAGGCCGATCAAAAATACGTTAGCATCGGCTACCGGGAAGGCGAAGTACTGATCGATGACACGCTGGTGACTATCGAACAGCGTTATCCGCAGTTGTTACGTATACACCGCAATGCGCTGGTCGTCCCTGCTTGTATTACGGCACTGGAAAAAGATGAAGATGGCTGCTGTTATGTGCGTCTGAGAGACTGTCACAAACAGCTTGAAATCAGTCGCCGCCATTTGCCGAATGTTCGCCGTTGGCTGAAGAGCCAGAGCGCCACCTGAAACCTTGCCTGGAATCAACTACCCGCCGCTTGCAGCGGGGTGGTTTACTCGTCTATTCGTTTTCCCGAAGCCGGTTTAATCTCTTTGGGTTTAATTCCCCGTGACTTGCCACGAAAACAGTAGGATGGGCACGGGTTTTGTGCCCACGCGTTACTTTGTTTTTGCTATTAAAATGTCCAGAGCTTTGAGTTTCTCTGTGTGGGCGACGGAAGGAAATGCCTGTGGGCACAAAACTCGTGCCCACCCTACAAAAGCTATAAAAGTGCCAGGAACGAGGAGAGAAATGCCAGGAGCAAATGAGGTGGGCAAGAGTTTAACGTTAACCATAGCCCCTTCCCGGGGCTTTCACCATACCACCCGCTCTGCGGGTGGTTGTTGATTTATTTTTTATATTGAACAAGCGCCAACTGATCATGTCGGCCCTGCAGGGCTTCATCGATCACGGTATCCGGATAAGCGCCATAGAAATCCGCAGTAGTAATACCGAGCAGGCGTAGCGAAAAAAGGGCGCGAGCCTGTTTCGTCCGATTTGGTGTATCATAGAACGTAAGGCAATCCCGGCTTGTTCCCCGTAACGGCAATCATTTTATCAATATCCTGTCAGGAAGCACGTACTCATGACCGATATCTTGCGTATCGCCACCCGAAAAAGCCGGCTAGCACTCTGGCAGGCCGAATATGTCCGCAGCATGTTGCAACGGCATCACCCTGAGTTAAACGTTGAGCTGGTCAAAATGCGCACTCAGGGCGACAAAATTCTCGATACTCCCCTGGCCAAAGTGGGTGGTAAGGGCCTGTTCGTGAAGGAACTGGAGCGCAGCCTGCTGGATGAAGAAACCGACATTGCCGTGCATTCCATGAAAGATGTGCCGGTGACGCTACCCGATAACCTGCATCTGGCGGCGATTTGTCCGCGCGAGGATCCCCGTGATGCCTTTGTCTCCAATAACTTTGACTCTCTGGAGGCGCTGCCCGAAGGCGCACGCCTGGGAACTTCCAGCCTGCGCCGCCAGTGCCAGTTGGCCGCCCTGCGTCCGGATCTGGATATTATCGATTTGCGCGGCAACGTCAACACACGGCTACAGAAACTGGATGAGGGCGAATACGACGCCATTATTCTTGCGGCGGCGGGCCTCAAGCGACTTGAATTCGAAGACAGGATCAGTGCCTTTCTTGCGCCGGAGGTTTGTCTGCCGGCCATCGGTCAGGGCGCGGTCGGAATCGAATGCCGCCGCGACAGCTGGGTAAATGAACTGCTTGTACCCCTCAATGATCCGGATACCGCGACCCGGGTTCTGGCCGAGCGGGCCATGAACCGGCGCCTGCAAGGCGGCTGTCAGGTGCCCATCGCAGGCTATGCCGAGCTGGGACATGGCGTAATTCTGCTGCGGGGTCTGGTGGGGCGGGTCGATGGTAGCGAGATCATTCGGGGCGAGATTGCCGGGCCGCCCACGGACGCCGCCCAGCTCGGAGAAGTGCTGGCCGACGATCTGCTGTCCCGTGGCGCGGATAAGATCCTGGCTGAACTGTATGCATAATGACCAGCAGACAGGCCCCTTGCAGGGATTGAAGGTGATGATCACCCGGCCAGAGCATCAGGCCGGGGAACTGGAACGGCACATTGCTGACGCGGGCGGCATACCCTATATCTATCCCCTGCTGTCGATTCAGCCGGCCGCTGAACTTCAGACGCTGGCACCGATTCTGAATCATCTGGATCACTATCAGCTCGCCATTTTTATCAGTCCCAATGCCGTGACTTTTGGCATGGAGCTGATACATGCTCATGGCGGTCTGCCGCTTACTATGCGTACCGCCACCGTTGGTCAGGGCAGTGCGCGACTGTTTCGTGAGGTGAGCGGCGAACAGGTGGACTACTGTCCCGTAACAGATTTTAGCAGCGAGGGGCTGCTGGCCTTGCCAGCGTTGCAGCAGGTTCGCGGCCAGCGCATCCTGATCTTCCGGGGCCAGTCAGGACGGGGAAAGCTGGCCGACAGCCTGCGTGAGCGTGGTGCGGACGTACATTACATGCCGGTCTACCAGCGCCAGCCTGCAAAATGCGATGCCGGCCAGCTTAGAGACGCGATCCGGCAGAAAAAAATTGATATTATCAGCCTTACCAGTCCTGATGCTCTTAACCACCTGTTCTCGCTGGTCGAAGCGGAACGGCTGACAGCGATGCCTTTTATCGTCATCAATGCACGACTGGCCCGGTGTCTACAGGAGCGGGGAGTCACCGGCGAGATGATCGTTAGCCCACAGGCCAGTGATGCCGGTATTCTCGAAACGTTGCAACAGTGGCGCAATCAGTAACGGTAACCAGCGGAACCTCACTATGACGGATAATAAATCCCGGACTAAAGAGAGCACTACGACAAAAGACAGCGCGGCGGTTAAAAACAGCGGCGCAAAAAAAGAACACCCGCCTTCAGCTTCAGCTATTGATTCAGACAAAAGCACGGCATCCGACAACGAAAAAAAAACACGCCAATCCCGTAGCAGATCACGAGCAGGACGTTATTTTATCGTGGTCATGTTCATTCTGTTGCTAATGCTGCTGGCAGCATTAGCCTACTGGGTTGAAAAACAGCAGCAGGAGCAGGTCAGCTATAACCGTTACCAGATTGAGCAGTTGCGCGAAGAAGTAAAGCCCGAACTTGAACAACTGAATATCCGCACAAAAGAACTCCAACAACGGCTGACCCGCCAGGAGAAAAAACAGCAAGCCGTCAATGAGGCCTTTAATAACCTGCTTAAAACGCGTCGGCACCTGCGTAATGACTGGCTGCTGGCCGAAGCCGATTACCTGCTGCGCCTCGCCAGCCACCGCCTGTTGCTGGCGCGGGATACCGGCAGCGCCCTGGCCGCGATCCAGACCGCAGATGAGCGCCTGCGCGAGACGATGGATCCCGGGGTCACGCCCGTGCGCACGATGCTGGCCAGGGAGATCAGCCAGCTCAAGGCCGTGCCCGAGCCGGA
>DRJN01000247.1 GCA_011052165.1 Gammaproteobacteria bacterium | reverse complement strand
TAATCTGTAACGTACTGATGGGTTTCGCTTCGCTCTACCCATCCTACTGTTTTTCGTGGCAAGCCACGGGGAATTAAACCCAAAGAGATTAATATACTGCTAATCAAGCCGTGCTGCTCAGGCAACAGATCAGGAACAAGAACCAGGATGAGTGTGCCATGAAGAAAAAAATCGTCATCGTCGGGAACGGCTTTGCTTCCCTGTTTTTTATAAGCTATTTTCTGGTGCTGCCGGTTTTTCCGGTTTTTGCCTTCTTTCTGCGCCGATTCTACTCGCGCTATGAGATTACCGTTATTGGTAACGGCCAGTTTATCTATTTCCCCGGGATACCCGATTTTATCATCGGGAAGAAAACAAAAAAAACGATTACGGTTGATATTCGCCCCTACCTGCGGCGCAGAAATATACATTTTATCGATGATCGGGTGGTCGATATTCAGGACGGCGGGAGAACGGTGTTTACCACGCGCGGCCGCTACACTAATGACGCTCTGTTTATTGGCACGGGTCCCGCCTTCATGGTCGAGGCTATTCCTGGGACAGGTACGCACACCTTTTCACCCTGTGGCGGACCGGACGATATGGAAGCTTTCATGCATAAACTGGAAGGCCTTCAGGAAGGCATCATCTATGTTGGCTTCAAGCTCAATAAGCGCGATGGTTTTGTCGCCGGCCGCGGCGGTCAAATGTATGAGTGCGCCTGCTTGCTTGACTATGCCCTGAAAGAAAAAGGGGTAAGAGACAAGTTCGAAATCCATCTGTTTTCACCCGACATCGAACCGGGAGAAACCGGGGCGATCACCGACAGTTTACTGGCGCGTGGCATTATCCTCGACTACGGTTATGAACCCGCAGAGTTTGTTGAAGGCGGTATGCGCGATGCGGACGGCTCTTTCCGTAAAGCGGATCTGATCCTGTTTACACCCGGTATCACAGCGCCGGAATGGGTGCGGCAATCCTGCCTGCCGGTATCTGATGGCGGACATGTCGATGTCGATAAATTTGGCCGTGTAAAGAACCTGGACAATGTGTTCGCGGCCGGCGATTGCAGCAACCATGAGAACCCGCCACCCTGGGTGCCTCATCAGGCTCACATGGCGCAATTGCGATCTGAAGCAGCCGCAAAAAATATGCGGGCCGTGTTAAAAGGCCGCGAACCCTCGCACACCTATCGTTTTGAACTTTCCTGCATACTGAACATGGAGAATGATGCCCTGTGGCTTCACGCCGCCAGTGACAACAAACCACCGTTCCGGAATATTTTTCCACGCCATTCGAAGAAGCTTGTTACCGTCAAGGACATGTTTGAACGGCTGTACCTGTTTTATTTGCGTTATCTATAATAGACTCTAGCGACCTTACATTTAGTTAAGATGGCTTTGTTATTAATCGTTGCATCAGTATTTGCATGTATTTTATCCCCTCACCCCCACCCTCTCCCAGAGGGAGAGGGGGCTATAGTGCAAAGACTTATGCAACGATTAATACGCTCGCGCCCTGAAGAACTATCCCTGGGGGCAATAACAGGATAATCAAAAATGAGCGCACTGGAACAATATGGCCTTCTACTGGGTCTGACTATTGGCGTTATTGCTTTTGTGCTGAGCCTGTATTTGTTCACTCAAATGATCGGCAAGACACGTCAGGAACCGGCCAAGGATGTTCCCGCCACGGGCGGCCAATTGTCACGGGATCCAGTCTGGGTGCGCTATCACGCGCGCTACTATGGTTATGCGTTATTATTTTTGGCCTTCGATATGGAGATGGCCTTTATGTATCCATGGGCTGTGGTGTACAAGCAGGTGGGACGGGTGGCCCTGCTCGACATGGGCGTCTTTCTGGCCATTCTGTTTCTGGGTTTACTCTACGGCTGGAGTCAGGGCGCCCTGCGGAGACAATAGATGATCACCGGGGCTCGCCAGGGAACACTGTCCGGATTGCGGCGGCTGGTCAGCATCGCGATGGCTCGTGATCTCAGCACTTTCCTTATTCCCGGCCCCGATATTGCCCGCGCCCACGGTCTGGATTTCGAAGCAGCGGGACTGCACCCGGTTGCCAGTCCGCGCCACGCGAGTGTATTGCTGATAGTCGGCGCTATTCCTCCGGCGCTACGCGAGGCCGCAGCGATTATTTACGCCCAGATGGTACGCCCACGGGTCCTGTTCGCGCTTGGCACAGAAACATTGCCACCGTTACCTGCCGCCGATGTCGTGGCGGGGCTGTCACAACAGGATCTGATCCAAGGCATACGCCAGTTGCGCAGTGCATTTGCCGAGGGCGCCTTCCGTCCAGATGTATCGGATTTTGACGCGCCCATGCTGCATGTCCGTATCGAATACACCTGCCCCATGCATCCGGAAGTCGTGCAGAGTGAACCCGGCTCCTGTCCAAAATGCGGCATGGATCTGCTACCACGCGAAGCACAGGCTACGGCAGGACATACGCATGCTGATCATCAGGAAATGGACAACAGCGCGGATAGGCAGGCCACATCAACCCATGACCACGGTACTCACCACACTATGGTTCACGACGCACCGCTCGAATACACCTGTCCCATGCACCCGGAAGTTGTGCAGCGTGAACCGGGTTCCTGTCCGAAATGCGGTATGAATCTGGAACCGCGTGAAGCTCAGACTGAACCCACGCATGATCATCATCACATGACTCATGACGCACCGGTCGAATATACCTGTCCCATGCACCCGGAAGTCGTGCAGAGTGAACCGGGTTCCTGTCCGAAATGCGGCATGACTCTGGAACCGCACGAAATGCAAGACACACAGACCCAGGAACACGCCGGTATGGATCCCCATCGTGATCACAGCACCATGGACCCTGGCGATATGGCATTCATGTCCATGATCGATGTCACCCAAGATCTGCCGCGCAGCGGTGATGGCCTGCCGATGGAGTGGATCGAGGCACCCTTCGGGCCGTTTTTTCCGGGCCTGCCCGGCGGCCTGCTGCTGACTTTAACACTCGACGGTGACACGGTCGCCGGATCCGATGCCCGCTCTCTGATTGGAAACGGGGACCTGCTGCTGCAACATTTATCGATGGACTCCGGAAGTTTCGTCGAACGACTGGCCAACAGGGATCCACTGGCCCCGGTCGCCTATCGACTCCTCGCCTGCCGGGCGCTGGAAAACGTGGCCGGGATGGACATACCTGCCGATACCGCCTGCGCACGCATCGGCGCACTGGAGCGGGAACGGATCGCGAGTCACCTGGGCTGGCTGGCGCTCTTTGGACAGCAAACCGGCTTCGACTGGCTGAGGCGGCACGCCGCATCCCTGCAATTAAAATTCCAGCAGGCCGATCTAAAACAGATCCTGGCACTAAAACCCGCCATACAGGCCCTGACGAAACGATTGCAACGAACCCCTTTACTGGAATCACGAACGGCCGGCATCGGCCAGCTGGCGCCGGATGCCACATTGCGCGGCCCCGTAGCGCGCGCCACCGGGATCAGCGACGATGCCCGCAGTACGGACAAAACCTGCGCCGCCCTGGGGTTCACACCCGTCAGCCGGGAAGGGGGCGATGCCCTGGCTCGCCTGCACGTCCGCCTTGACGAGATAGCACACAGTATTGCGCTTATTAAGGCCGCAGGCGCTATCGAGCTACCTGCCCCCGCCCATGTCGGTGAACTATCCGGGACCGGCGAAGCGGTAGTCGAGACCCCCCGCGGGTTGGCCCGCCTGCAACTGACACTGGAAGGGGGTCAGGTCACGGCAACACAACTGGACACACCCTCGACACACCATCTCACCCTCATCACCCCACTGATCGAACAGCAAGAACTGGGCGATGCGCTGGTAATCGTCGGTTCCCTGGATCTGTCACCCTGGGAGATACAGCCATGACGACTGTTCTGATACTGCTTTTGCTGGCGCTCGGGGCGTACCTGGTCGCGGTAATCGAAACATGGACCATTACTGGACGTTTTCAACTGGCGGCGCCGCTGTTTGCCGGCATCGCCCTGCTGGGACGGGAGTCCATCGTGCCGCGCAAGCCTGATCGGATTTTCTTTGAGGTGGCTCCGGTGCTGCTGTTGATCTCGGCCATACTCGCTGCTGCGGTCGTACCGTTGACTCCTGATCTTATCATCACCGATCTTGCCACTGGCGCGCTGTTCATCAACGCCGCGCTGGTCTATGTCCTGGTCGCCCTGCTGATGGCTGGCTGGGGACCGGACGGTGCCTACGCCATGATCGGCGGCTGGCGTTTTCTGGGCCAGCTGATCGCCTACGCCATGCTCATCGTCATGCCTATCACCGCTGTGGTGATGCGCGCCGAGTCATTACTGACGACACAGATCGTGGTTTCCCAGGCAGGGGTGTGGAACATCGTTTATCAACCGCTGGGCTTTGTGCTGTTTTTCATCGCAGCCATGGCGCTGGCGTTTTTGCCGCCGTTTGACTTGCCCACTGCGAAAGGCGAGCTGGCCGGTGGTGTGGAAGCCGAATATACCGGCGTTCGGCTAGCCGTGTTCCGCCTGGGCCGGTTGGCGCTGATTATCACTCTGGCTGCCGCCACCGTAATTTTCTACCTCGGCGGATGGCAGGGGCCGTGGCTGCCGCCCTGGGCATGGAGCGCCATCAAGATACTCGTCGTCACCGCCACCATGCTGCTGATCGGGCGTTTTATGCCCCGCATCCGCGAAGCCGACTTGCTGGCCTGGTGCTGGATATTTGGCATACCACTGGCGCTACTGAATATCTTCCTCGTCGGCGTTCTCGTACTGGTGTTGCCATAATGTCCGCCCAGACGTTCTTTATCGGTTTCTTCGGCCTCGCCGCAGTGTGGTTCGGCATCGTCGTGTTCCGCACGTTTTCGATGGTGCGCTCCGCCCTGGCGCTACTGTTCTCACAGACCGCACTCGGCGCCATGTTCCTGAGCATGCAGGCGGAATTCCTGGGCGTATTGCAGATCATGATGATGGCCACCGAAATGAGCATCATGGCTATTTTCATGGTGATGTTCATGATGGATCCGGGCGGACTCGGTGAGATGGACATGACCCATCAGAAACGCCTGTCGCTGAGCGCCGGCATAGTTTCCTTCGTGGCCGCCGTGGCCGTCGCCGTATTTGTCGACTGGGGGCCTGTGGCCCACACTGCACCGGATGCCGCGCAACAAACCGTTGATCTGGGCCTTGAACTGCTGGGCCGTTCCATGCTGATTTTTGAAACCGCTGGCGTCACTATTCTCACCGCCATGATCGCCGCCACCGCTGTCGCCATACAACCTGCGACATGGAGGAGCAAACATGAGCATTGATCTGCTTCTTGCACTCATTACCGGTGCGGCGCTGTTTGGTGTCGGTATCTACGGCGCACTCTCTCAGACCAACCTGGTCATGATCATGATGGGAGTGGAACTGATGCTGGCCGGGGCCATGGTCAACCTGGTGGCATTCTGGCGTTATCTGCATCCAGATAACCCGGCCGGGCAAATGTTCGTTCTGATTGTGATGACCGTGATGGCGATAGAAATGGCAGTGGGCTTCGGCGTAGCCATTGCCCGTTTCCGCGCCAAAGGCTCGGTGGAAATGGAAGAAGCCGTGGAGCTAAAAGGATGAATTTTATTAGCGTCGCCATTCTTGCACCGCTCTCGGCAGCCGTGCTGATCCTGTTACTGCGGCGTTTACCCGCTGCACTGACACTGCTGGGCGCGCTTATTGGTTTGCTCGCCAGCATCGGGCTGCTGGCCAGTGCTTTCAAGGGCATAAACAGCGAGTTGATACTGCCCGGGCTGCCGGAACTGCCCCTGCACCTGCTCGCCACCCCTTTAACCGCATTGCTTTCAACCCTGGTCGCCGTAATCAGCAGCCTGGTGCTGATCTATGCGGTCGGCTACATGAAACAGGACAAGGAAAAAATCCGCTTCTTTGCCACCATGCTGTTGTTTATCTCCGCCATGCAGACCCTGGTACTCGCCGGTGACTGGATATTACTGCTCGCAGCCTGGGAACTCATCGGTGTGAGCAGCTATTTATTAATCGGTTTCTGGTACCCGCGACCCGGCGTCAGTTCCGCTGCGACCCGCGCCTTTCTGGTGACCCGTAGCGCCGATCTGGGACTCTATATCGCGGTCTTTATTCTCATTGCCAACACCGGCAGTAGCGATATCGCGACCACATTAAACATGGGCGGCCATGCGGCTGTTGCCGCCGGGCTGTTGCTGCTGGTCGCGGCCATGGGTAAATCCGCACAAACACCGCTGCACGACTGGCTGCAACGCGCCATGGCGGGTCCCACGCCGGTCTCGGCGCTGCTGCACTCCGCCACGCTGGTGGCCGCCGGGGCAATTCTGCTAATCCGCACCGCGCCGATGCTGCCGACTGATGTGCTGCTGGTCATCGGCATTGCCGGTGGCATCACGACGGTGGTCACCGGCCTGATCGCACTGGGCGAACGCGATCTCAAGCGCCTGCTCGCCGCCTCGACTTCCAGTCAGTACGGTCTGATGCTGGTAGCGGTGGGCGCCGGGGTACCACTGGCGGCGCTGCTGCACCTGATTGCGCACGCGGCCATCAAGAGTTCCCTGTTTCTCGGTGCGGGGGTATTTCAGCACAGCCGTGAAAGCACGACGCTGGCCGATCTGGAAGGCGTGGGACGTGACCGGCCCCGCATATTTTTTGGTTTTGTACTGGCCGCGCTGGCGCTGGCCGGCATCCCGCCTCTGAGCGGTTTCTTTTCCAAGGACGCCATCATCGCCGCTTCGCTGGCCTCCCCCAACGCGCCGCTACTGGCGACTCTCGCGCTGGCGGGCACCTTACTGACCGGCGCCTATATGGCCCGGGCGCTACACATCCTCTGGTATGGCAATAAGCGCAAACACCCTATCGCAGGACTGCGCTGGATGGGGGCCGGGCTGGCCGGGCTGGTCACGCTGGCCGTCATTCTCGGGGCCGGTTTCCCGTCCATCGAAACATTGCTACACCGCTCGATGCCCGACAATACCCTCGCACAAATCCTCGGACTCAGCGCTGCGCT
>DRJN01000246.1 GCA_011052165.1 Gammaproteobacteria bacterium | reverse complement strand
TATTCTTTAGGTAAGCGCACAGCTTGGCTTCGACCATTCATAAAAATTTTTGCTATATGAGATCCCATGATATTCTCCAATCACAACAATATATATCGAAGAGTATATACCATATAAGGCAAAGTTCAAGGTGTCTCATAACCATATGAAATTTAAAGAAAAATATAACAATGCAAATCCACTCGGACGGTTAAAAGAGGTGCGGCTTCCGCTACGCTACAGCCACCACCCTTTTAACCGCCGGTGATTTGCGGCGTTGGGTTTCGCTATCGCTCTACCCAACCTACAGAGCCAGGTTCGCAGAGGCAGCATAAAAAAAGCCGGTCATTGACCGGCTTTTTTTATGCTGTCAACATCTGGCCTTACATGGCCCGGATGCGGGTATTGAGGCGGGTTTTATGACGAGCGGCTTTGTTCTTGTGGATATGACCCTTGGTCACCGTCTTGTCGATCACCGATACGGCAGTTTTGTAGGCAGTCTGAGCCTGTTCCTTGTCTCCCGTTTCAATAGCGGCAATCACTTTCTTGATGAAGGTACGGAAGGTGGCGCGCTGCCCCGCATTAAGCTGGCGGCGTTTTTCGCCCTGGCGTGCGCGTTTTCTGGATTGTGCTGAGTTCGCCAATTTGTTCTCCTGAACGTCTATAGACTCGTAAAAGCGGCGTAGTTTGCGGTCTTCCGCTGTTTTTGTCAATTCTTTTTGAAGCCGCTTCAGAACGGGTTCGTCGTTACCAGGCAGGCATGCTATGCTTGCTCGCCATCATTGAATAGCAAGTAAAAACAGTTACTTAATAACGAAGTCAGCCATATCGCAGGGAACGTCCAGAGTGAGTTTGATTAAATCAACCGCGGTAGTGAGCACCATGACGCTGATTTCGCGGATTTCCGGTCTGCTGCGGGATATGGTGGTGGCGTATATTTTCCCGGTGGGCGGCACCACCGACGCTTTTTTCGTGGCCTTCAAGATTCCGAATTTCCTGCGTCGCCTGTTTGCCGAGGGCGCTTTCTCGCAGGCTTTTGTGCCGGTGTTGACGGAATACAAAGTCAACCAGGAAAAGGAAGAAGTGGTGGCGCTGGCGCAAAATGTGGCCGGCACCATGGCCGGAATTTTGTTTCTGATGACCGCCGCCTGTGTGCTGGCCTCACCGTTGTTGGTGATCTTGTTTGCGCCGGGCTATCTGAACAATCCCGCGCAGTTTGATTTAACCGCCGCCATGCTGCGCATTACCTTCCCGTATATACTGTTTATTTCCATGATCGCACTGTCGGGCGGCATCCTTAACAGCTATGGCCGGTTTGCGGTGCCGGCTTTCACCCCGGTCTTTCTGAATCTTATTCTTATAAGCGCCGCTCTCTGGTTGGCGCCGCATATGGCGCAGCCCATTATGGCCATGGCCTGGGGAGTATTCATTGCGGGCGCCGTGCAACTGAGCTTTCAGTTTCCCGCACTGAAGCGGCTGGGATTCCTGCGCTGGCCGCGCTGGGGCTTTCATCATCCGGGAGTGCGCCGGATTATGAAACTGATGCTGCCGGGAATTGTCGGATCTTCGGCCATGCAGATAAACCTGCTGTTCGATATTCTGATCGCCTCGTTTCTGGCCGCAGGCAGTATTTCCTGGCTGTATTATTCTGATCGCCTGCTTGAATTTCCGCTGGGCGTATTCGGCATTGCCCTGGCGACCGTGATCCTGCCTAAACTGTCGGAAAAACATGCCGAGGGTGATCCCAAAGCTTTTTCCCACATGCTCGACTGGGCGTTGCGCTGGGTCGTGATTATTGGCGTACCGGCGGCGATCGCGCTGGCGGTGTTGGCCGTGCCCCTGCTCAGCACCCTGTTTCGGCATGGTCAATTCTCGGCACGGGATGTGAACATGTCCAGTCTAAGCCTGATGGCTTATTCCCTGGGATTGCTGGGATTTTCCCTGGTCAAAGTGCTGGCGCCGGGTTATTTTGCCCGCCAGGATACGCGCACCCCGGTGCGTATTGCGCTGATCGCCATGGTGACCAACATGCTGCTCAATGTGATCTTTGTTTTAGGTATGCGTTATCTGGATTTCAGTGGTCCCCATGCCGGGCTGGCGCTGGCGACCACGATGTCCTCGATTCTTAATGCCAGCCTGTTGCTGCGTGGCCTTCGGCATCAGCAGGTGTATCAACCTGAATCCGGCTGGTGGCGGCTGTTTCTACAGGTGGGGATCGCCAGCGCCATGATGCTGATCCTGTTGTTATGGCTGGAGGGCGGGACGGCATTCTGGATGCGGGCCAGTGTACTCGAACGTGTTTTGCATTTGGCGCTGATTATCCCGGCTGGAATCGGGATCTATTTTAGCGGCCTATGGCTTCTGGGCATGCGCTTCGCTATATTACGCAGGCCGAGTGAAAGCCACTGAAAAAGTTCTGTTTATTATTCTCGCCACAGGAAGAATCACCCGGTCTCATCAGCCGCCCTGCTCTTGCCAGCTTATTATTTCCGCTCATCTTTCCATTGCGATATAATCGCTCTCTTTTATTCGCGCTGAAAAATATGCGCAGGTTGGGTTGATGGAGCTGATTCGGGGTCTGCATAATCTTCGAAAACGTCATCATGGATGTGTTGCCACCATTGGCAACTTTGATGGGGTACATCTTGGGCATCAGGCTGTTATTGGTCAGCTTGCAGAGAAAGCGACTGAATTACATCTGCCGACGACACTGATTACCTTCGAGCCGCAGCCGCAGGAATATTTTTTTCCGCAGGCTTCACCGCCGAGGCTGATGCGTTTTCGTGAAAAAATGCAGGCGCTGCATCGCTATGCGGTGGATCGTGTCCTGTGTTTGACCTTTAATGATATGCTGGCGCAAATGCCGCATACGCAGTTTATCGAAGACATTCTGGTCAATGGGCTGGGGTTGCGTTACCTGGTGGTGGGCGATGATTTTCGTTTTGGTCGTGAGCGCGAAGGAACGTTTATCATACTCAGCGAAGCCGGGCAGAAATACGATTTTCAAGTGGTAGACATGCATACTTTTTCCGTGATGGGTGAACGGGTCAGTAGCACCCGCATTCGTCAGGCGCTGGCGGAGGGGAATATGGCGCGGGCGGAGGAACTGCTGGGGCGGGACTACCGCATGAGCGGTCGGGTGGCGCACGGCGCAAAGCTGGGACGGCAATTGGGGTTTCCAACTGCGAATATTCATTTGCACCGGAAAGTCTCCCCTTTGCAGGGAATTTTTGCAGTAGAGGTTTACGGCCTGGATCAAGAGCCCCTGATCGGAGTCGCCAGTCTCGGTATCCGGCCCACTGTCGATGGTACCCGTACCCTGCTGGAAGTTTATTTGTTTGATTTTGACAAGGATATTTACGGGCGGCATATCCAGGTCAGCTTTCGTCACAAGTTGCGCGATGAAGAACGCTTTGATTCACTGGAAGCCCTGACGGTGCAGATTAAAAAAGATGTCGATGAGGCAAGAGAATTTTTCGTAAATTAAATTTTTATAAATATGCAGGATGATGGGTTTTTCCTCTGGACTTCGCGCTTCGCTCTACCCATCCTATCCTTTTATATCACCCGTAGGATGGGTAGAGCAAAGCGAAACCCATCGTCCTGTACAAGCCTAATATTGGATTTCAAAAGTAAAAATCGTGACCGACTATAAAAACACCCTCAATCTCCCGCAGACGAAATTTCCCATGCGTGGCAATCTGGCTAATCGTGAACCGGCCTTTCTTAAACACTGGCAGGATATCGATCTCTATGGCAAGTTGCGCCAGTTAAGCAAGCAGCAGCAACGGCCGCCGTTTGTGTTGCATGACGGCCCACCCTATGCCAATGGCGAGATTCATATTGGCCATGCGGTCAACAAGATCTTAAAAGATATGATCATCAAGTCGCGCAGCTTGAGCGGTTTTGATGCACCCTATATTCCCGGCTGGGACTGTCACGGCCTGCCGATTGAATTGCAGGTGGAGAAAAAAATTGGCAAGGCGGGCGTTAAAGTGTCGGCGGCGGAATTTCGTGAAGCCTGCCGCCACTATGCGCGCAAGCAGGTAGAGGGACAGCGTAAGGATTTTATTCGTCTGGGCGTAATCGGCGACTGGGACAACCCCTATCTGACCATGGACTTCAAGTTTGAAGCCAATATCGTGCGAGCGTTGGGTCGCATTATCGACCAGGGTCACTTGCACAAAGGCGCGAAGCCGGTTCACTGGTGTGTGGATTGTGGCTCGGCGCTGGCCGAGGCGGAAGTCGAATACGAGAACAAAACCTCGCCTGCCATTGATGTGCGCTTTGAAGTACTGGACGAAGAAGCGTTAATGACGCGCTGTCATCATGTGGAAGGCCATGAAGGGGTCGGGCCAGTATCGGTGGTTAT
The DNA here is from genome assembly GCA_011052165.1 of Gammaproteobacteria bacterium. GTDB lineage: Bacteria > Pseudomonadota > Gammaproteobacteria > UBA6429 > Thiohalophilaceae > JAADGZ01. The sequence continues at coordinate 6,947 of DRJN01000246.1, read as the reverse complement.
TTGGACCACTACTCCCTGGACCCTGCCGGCTAATCAGGCGGTCGCCCTGAATCCGACGCTGGAGTATTCCGTGGTTCAGTGTGATGGGGTGGGCGACCACGTACCCGAGCGTCTGATCATCGCCAGCGACATGCTCAAGGATGTCATGGGCCGTTATGACGTGGACAAATACCGGGTGATGGCCTATTGCCGGGGCGAGGATCTGGAAGGACTGAAACTGGGACACCCCTTTTATGATCGGCAGGTGCCGGTGATCCTGGGCGATCATGTGACCCTGGAAGCCGGTACCGGTGCGGTACATACGGCGCCGGGGCATGGTCAGGAAGATTATATTGTTGGCACAAAATATAAACTTAAAATTGATAATCCCGTCAGCAGTGCAGGAACCTTTGTCAAAGGCACACCGCTGTTCGAAGGCCAGCATGTATTCAAAGCCAATGGATCGGTAATTGAAGTACTGAAGGCCAAGAACATGCTGGTGCATGAGCAAGCGATCAATCACAGTTATCCGCATTGCTGGCGGCACAAGACGCCGATCATTTTTCGCGCCACGCCACAATGGTTTATCAGCATGGATCAGAAAGGCCTGCGCAATGCGGCGTTGCAGGCGATTGAAAACGTTCGTTGGATCCCTGATTGGGGACAGGCGCGTATTCGCTCAATGGTGGAAGGCAGGCCGGACTGGTGTATCTCTCGCCAGCGCACCTGGGGGGTGCCCATTACCCTGTTTATTCATAAACAAACTAGCAAGCTGCACCCGCGTTCGGCCGAGCTGATTGAATCCGTGGCTAAACGGATCGAGAAAAAAGGCATCGATGCCTGGTTTTCTCTGGAAGCTAAAGAGCTGCTGGGTGATGAAGCTGACGAATATGAAAAAGTCACCGATACCCTCGATGTCTGGTTTGACTCCGGTGTGACGCACTTTGCCGTATTGAACCAGCGTGAAGGCCTCAGTGATTACCCGCTCGCCGATCTGTATCTTGAGGGTTCGGATCAGCATCGCGGCTGGTTTCAGTCATCGTTAATGACATCGGTAGCAATGGAAGGTGTCGCGCCTTATAAATCAGTCTTGACGCATGGTTTTACCGTGGACTCCAAGGGACAGAAAATGTCCAAGTCAAAAGGCAATGTGATGGCGCCGCAGAAAGTAATCAAAAACCTGGGCGCCGATATTATTCGTCTCTGGGTGGCCTCGACCGATTATCGTGGCGAGATGACGGTCTCCGATGAGATCCTCAAACGCACCTCCGATGTTTACCGGCGTATTCGCAATACGGCGCGTTACCTGCTGTCCAATCTCAACGGTTTTGATCCGGGCAACGATATGCTGGTGGCCGATAAAATGCTCTTACTGGATAAATGGGCGGTGGCGCAGACGCATCGGTTGCAAGAGCAAATCACGACCGCCTACAACGACTATGAATTTCATACCATCTATCAGTTGGTGCATAATTTCTGTGCGATTGAGCTGGGCAGTTTCTATCTTGATATTACCAAGGATCGGCAGTACACCACCCAGGCCAACAGCATTGCCCGGCGCTCGGCGCAAACGGCGATGTATCATATTATTGAATCGCTGGTACGCTGGCTGGCGCCGATTCTCAGTTTTACCGCGGAAGATATCTGGCAGGCGATGCCGGGTTATCGTAACGAGTCCGTGTTATTGAATACCTGGTATGAATTGCCGCCCATGTATAGCTCAAAATCCGAAGAAAACGCAGCTATGGCATACTGGCAGCAGGTTATTGAGGTTCGGGATGCGGTCAACAAGGAGCTGGAAAAACTGCGGGTTGCGGGTGAAATAGGTTCCGGGTTGGCAGCCGAGGTCAGCGTGCATTGCGGTCGGGAAATTTATGATGTGCTCGCCGCACTCGAAGATGAGCTGCGCTTTGTCTTCATTACCTCAACGGCGGATATCGCGCTGTATGAAAACCCGGTTGCGAATACTGCTCATTATACACTGAGCACGAATGATGAAATCTGGATATCGGTGACATCGTCAGCCGAGACAAAATGTGTGCGCTGCTGGCATCATCGCGCCGATGTAGGCCGCAATGAAAAGCATCCTGAACTGTGTGGGCGTTGCGTGGAAAATGTTGAGGGTGAGGGTGAGACACGCAAATATGCATAGAAAACAGATAGGCGGCACTCAATGTTAAAATGGCTATGGTTATCCGGTCTGGTTATTGTTCTGGATCAAATCAGCAAATACATGGCCGGCCAGATGCTGAAAATGTTTCAGCCGCTTGCAGTGATGCCCATGTTTAATCTGACCCTGATGCATAATACCGGCGCCGCATTCAGTTTTCTGAGTGGGGCGGGTGGATGGCAACGCTGGTTTTTCACACTGATTGCGGCTGTCGTCAGTATCATCATATTTACCTGGATCCGCCGCCTGGGTTCAGGCCAGCATCTTCAGGCAGCCGCCCTGTCCCTGGTGCTGGGCGGTGCCTTGGGCAATGTGATTGATCGCCTGTTGCTGGGGCATGTGGTGGATTTTATCCAGATCTATTATGACCGCTGGTACTGGCCGGCTTTTAATCTTGCCGACTCGGCTATTACGCTTGGCGTCGGCCTGCTGATACTGGATACCCTGCTGCATAGAGCGCCTTCCAAAACAAAAGATAAGCCTCAAGATTAGAGCAGAATGTAATGTCGAATATTGAACCCCTGTGTGTAGGTGATGACTGTGAAGTCCTGCTCAATTTTACCCTGAGTCTGACCGATGGCACGGTGGTGGACGCCACGGAAGAAAATCAGCCCATGCGTCTGCGCATTGGCGATGGCAGTCTGATTGAGGGGTTGGAGAAGAGCTTATATGGCATGAAAGCCGGTGATCATCAGTGTCTGTCTATTGGCCCCCGTGATGCCTTTGGTTTTCCTGATGATACCAACTTGCATGAAATGCCGCGCGCTGAATTTTCTGAGGATATCGAATTGCAGGTCGGATTGATTATCGGCTTTAGTACCCCTGCCGGTGATGACGTGCCCGGTACCATCAAAGATCTGAAGGATGATATAGTGCTGGTTGATTTCAATCATCCCCTGGCCGGTCGTGAAATTATTTTTGATGTGGAAGTCCTGAGTGTTAAACGGGTCGATTCCTGATGGCAAAAACATAATGAGTTCCGTGAATGAAAATATGAAAGTGACCCTGGCGAACCCGCGCGGTTTTTGCGCCGGCGTCGATCGGGCGATTGAAATCGTCGAGCGGGCGCTGGAACTGTTTGAGCATCCTATCTATGTGCGCCATGAGGTGGTGCATAACCGCTATGTGGTTCAGTGTCTGAATAAACATGGCGCAGTCTTTGTTAACGAATTGAATGAAGTCCCGGATGGGGCAACGGTGATCTTCAGTGCTCACGGGGTACCAAAATCCGTTTATGAAGAAGCACGGCAACGGGGGCTGAAGATTTTTGACGCCACCTGTCCGCTGGTAACAAAAGTGCATATGGAAGTGGCGCGTTACTGCAAGGCCGGATATGAATGTATTTTAATTGGCCATACAGGGCATCCTGAAGTCGAGGGCACCATGGGTCAGTTCGACTCATCGTTAGGTAAACAGATTTATCTGGTTGAAAATATCGAGGATGTACAGATACTCGAAATACGCGATCCGGGCAAGCTGGCCTATATTAGTCAGACCACCCTGTCCCTGGATGATACGGCTGAGATTATCGAAGCCTTGCGTGAACGTTTTCCCGACATCAGCGGGCCAAAGAAAAATGATATTTGTTATGCCACCCAGAACCGGCAGAATGCGATCAAAGAGTTGGCGGCACGGTGCGATTTGGTGCTGGTGGTGGGATCTCCGAACAGTTCCAATTCGAATCGCTTGCGCGAGGTGGCTGAGCGTTTGAATATTCCAGCCTACCTTATCGATAATGAGGATGAGATAAAAAGAGACTGGCTCAGCGGAAAAAAATCGATTGGACTGAGTGCGGGTGCTTCAGCCCCCGAGGTTCTGGTGAATAATGTTATTACGCGGCTGAAGGAATGGGGTGTGAGCGATGTGGTGCAGGATATGGGAAGCGAAGAAAAGGTTATTTTTTCTTTGCCGCATGATCTGAAAAAAACCTGAAAGCAGCCTGTAAGTCGGGCTTCATTTCATCTCTTTGGGTGTCATTCCCCGCAGCTTGCTGCGAAAAACGGCAGGATGGGTAGAGCGAAAGCGAAACCCATCAACAATGAGTCGGCCGATGGGTTTCGCTTTCGCTCTACCCATCCTACCAATTAATACCCCCCGTCAGCTTGCTGCGGGGTAGTTTATTTCCGCCCAAGCTGCAATTTAATTGCTGCCCCAGCAACGTACAGTATTGCTGATGGCGCCATTGATGGCCGAGAAACCTTTGACTCCCAGATTATTAACAGTCAAGGTGTCACAATCATTATCATTGTGGGGGATGTTGCTAATCGTGATGGTATAGCCGCTCCCTCCGCCGGTTATCGCGATAGCGGTACTATAAATATCCCCCCGTGTACCGTTTGGATCATATTTTGCCCGTATCGCGGGAAGAACCAATCCCGTTGCTATGCCGGGACAAGCTGCGACATAAACGCCATTATTATTGGCGGCACAACGTTCCATTTCCAGAGGCAGCATGGAGCCTATGGCGACGGCCTCGGTGCGTTGGCTTTTGAGTCTTTGCGCCTGGTAAATCGGCCAGGAGATAGCCGCGAGGATGGCGATGATGGCGACGACCACCATCACTTCAATCAGGGTGAAGCCCTGAATGCGAGTTCTGGAAATAGGGGCTTTATGGCTTTTCATTTTTCTGCATGTTTATCAGGTATTGGAAAACGACCGGCGCAGGTAAGTAAGCCCTGCACCGGCCCGGATTACGCTACTTAATATTCCAGTAGTCCATAGTATAGAAATTGGACGAAACAGGTTCCACATCTTTATTATTCTTATCCTTGATTATTTTGGTTCCAACGACGATTGTGGTCCCGCCATCTTTTGGGAAAATGACGCTCGGGCTGGGGGGCAGGCCCGTTATATTCAGAACGCCCTTACGGTCACAGCGTTCTAGACTGCCATTATTACAAAAGTTGAACACGGGTGCTGCATCAAGCAGATTGATGGCCCATGCGCTTGACGTCCCTTTTCCGGGTGCGCAACTGTTGCTCTGGGCGCTTGTCGTGGGAGTAAAACTTGTGAAAATAAGAATATTATTGAAGGTAACAGATTTACTCAGCACTTTCTCGCCGATAAATGTTCCATTATCCTGGTTAAGTTTAATATACCAGCCATCATTGGTATTCAGGGCCTGACGGGCCGCATCAATCTGAGTCTGGGTACCCTCGCCCGCGAGATTTTTAGTGGCGTCATAGAGGTCATTTTCGGTAATGGTGGTGTAAATAGCGTTGCCATTGGCATCTTTGGCCGGGCCACGGACGTTGGTGTCTCGAATCACATAGAAGCGATCCTGGATCGTGCTTTCCAGCGGGTGGGCGCGGAAACCTGAGCCGATGGCGATCGTCAGGTATTCCTGGCTGCCCTGACGGACATAGGCCACATCGGGTGCCGAAAAGAAATGACGGTTGTTTGCAGCCGCTTCGTTACTGGGAACATTGGTCGCCGTGCCGTTCAGATCGGCAATGACACCTCCGGTCATCAGGTTGGCTGCGCCGGTATTGTTCTTGTTAATATCAAAGCGCCAGATACGCGCTCCCATATCGGCAGCATAAATACGATCGACATAGCCGTCACCGTTGCTGTCAAAGGCCGTGACATTGGCGGCAATCGCATTTTTCATATCGGCCAGTTTCAGGTTGGCATTGGAACTGCCAGTGCTGGCCCACCACAGACGCTTGCCGGTTTTCGCATCGACGATATACAGTGCCCGGCCCATACTATCAGTAGTGGGCAGCGTGGTGCTGTCGATATTGGCGTCATAGCCACCACCGAAGATCAGGACATCCCGGTCTGCGCCGTTAAACTTGATCTTGGCATGGATCATCTTTGACCAGGTTTGACCCAGCTCGGCAAAATCACCGGTGCCGCCCTTGATTTCCCATTTCAGCTTGGGGCTGCTGCGATCAGTGACATCCAGGGCATAGTAATTTCTGCCGCCCCGGCGCATGCCGAAGTACAGATAAACATGCTCGCCCGTCTCTACGGTACCATCCGGGTTCAGCACCAGCAGGTCATTATTGAGGTCGTTGTGCCAGATCGTCATGGGTCCATCCAGGCCGTAGAGACGGGTGGTGGTGGTGGTGTTGCCCTCGAGCCGTGGCAGATTGGATAATAAATCCTTGGGAATAAAGGCAAACTGCTCGACGCCGGTTTTGGCGTCAATGGCATGCAGAAAGCCCTGATTGGTCGTCATATAGAGTGTGATGTCGGCATCGGCATCCGTGGTGCCCTTGTAGGTCACCAGTTGTGGCTGGCTGTGCAGGGGATCGCCAATGGCATTGCGTGAGTCTGTGGTTGAACCATTACCATTTTCATCCAGCACATCCACGCCTCGCGCCCACTGGATCAGTGACGTGCGATCGCTAGCAGTGGCTGTACTGGGCAGTCCCAGCATGGATTTGGTCAGAGCCGTATTGCTGTCGAGCAGCTTGTTTTTGGTGCTTTCCAGCGTGATAGAGGCAGTCTGCGGAGGCAGCAGTGCACTGTCGGTTCCAGTATAGGTGTAAATCCTGCGGCTCGCGGGAGCAGGCAGCTGTTCGGCCGCCCCCCCCTTTTTAATATCCGCCCCATCGACCGATCCGCTCCAGAAGCTTTGCGCAGTGGAGAGGAATAAACCGGTACTGGAATCAACGGCGCTGTTTCCGTTTACATCGGCAATAATCAGATTAGAGCTGGGATCGCCGCTTACGGCGCGTACCAGTTGGTACTTTTTCAGGTTGCCCGGCCAGCGGTAGTTTATCGTCGGGCGAAACAGGGCAAAATACAGGTCGTTCCGGTTAGTCAGGCGATTAAAGGCATTGACCGATAC